>CAZRAS010000026.1:0-8861 GCA_964598045.1 uncultured Clostridia bacterium
CAAATCGTCGTGGATTAAGGAATAGGTATGAATCATTTCCACGGCAAGGGCAAACGGCAAAATCTCTCGTCTGTCCAACCCGAGAACGTCCGCGCACGCCAACGCCAAAACAGGGCGAATGCGCTTTCCGCCGTTTTGTAAGCTGTACGCCATACTCTCGCCAAGTACGGACGGTCGGGTATTTAACGTATGCGTATAGTCCGCCGCGTATTCTTCAAATTCTTTTCGATACTGCTCGTAACGAATCTCATATTCGCTCACTACGCATTTCCTCTCTTGTTGATTGCGCTCAAATAAGTATTGTACATCAGCATGGTGATCGTCATCGGTCCCACGCCGCCGGGAACGGGCGTTATGAAAGAAGCTCGTTCTTTCACCTTTTCAAAATCCACGTCTCCGCACAATTTTCCGTTTTCATCGCGATTCATGCCGACGTCTACGACAACAGCCCCCTCTTTCACCATGTCGCTCGTAATAAATTTCGCAATTCCGACTGCGGAAACGAGAATGTCCGCCTCACGGCAAATTGCCTGCATCTCTTTCGTACGACTATGACAAATCGTCACCGTAGCGTTCGCATTCAGCAAGAGCATCGCCATCGGTTTTCCCACCGTTTCGCTCCTGCCGATTACCACGGCTCGCTTTCCTTCGATTTGGATTCCCTCCCGTTCGAGAAGTTTTATCACGCCGAGCGGCGTACAAGCAACGATTTCCGCTCTGTCCTGCATCAGAAGCCCGAGATTGTAGGCAGAAAATCCGTCCACGTCTTTTCCCACGGGAATATGCGCACAGACAGCGTCTGCATTCAAGTGTTCGGGCAAGGGCAATTGCAATAAAATTCCGTCAACGTCCTCCCGTTCTCCGAGTTCGTCCAAAAGTCCTTCCACTTCTTCCTGCGTAGCCGTTTGCGGAAGCTCGTACGCATACGAGCGTATCCCCAACTCCGCACAAGCCTTCACTTTGTTGCGCACGTAAATTTTAGAAGCGGGATCTTCTCCGACGATGACGACTGCCAACCCCGGTTTTCGACTTAAAAGCTCGATCTTTTCCTTCAATTCCTTGCGAAGCTCCGCCGCTATCCCTTTTCCGTCGATAATCTTCATCTTAATACACTTATTTATTGATGACGCCGGCAAGCACGCCGTTGACGAAATCGGCACTCGTATCCGTGGAATACTTGCGTGCCAACCCTGCCGCTTCGGAAACGGAAACGACGTTCGGGATATCTTCAAAATAGCGAATTTCCGCCATTGCGATCAATAGAATACTTTTATCCATGGGATTGATGCGGTCTGCTCTATAATGATGGCAAACTTCTTCGATTCCCGCGATGAGTTCGTCGTAATGCTCCTCTACCGTCGCAACCAAATCGGCGGCGAACAATACGTCCTCCTCTTCCAAAGCAAATTGTTTGTAAATCTTCTTCTTTAACTGGTCCAAACAGTCCGAATTAAACTGTTGCGCGAAAATAATATTCAGCGCTGCTTCTCTTGCTGCATTTCTCATAAATCTTCTCTTTTCTCCGTCTGTATACGACGAAAACCCTTCGCATTTGCCGAAGGGTATCGTCTATATCTTATTTAATTATTATCGTCCGTAAGCTCATCCTCTTCTTTCTCCCCCTCTTCCTGTTCTTCTTTTTCTACAGGTTCTACGGGGAGAGCACCGTCGAAAGTCACGTCCAAAACGTGCACGTCAACTTCCGCCACTTTGAAGTTGGTCATATTCTCCACGCTCTGTTTTACGGACTGTTGAATGCGATAGGCAAGTTCCGGCACGTTATAGCCGTATATCACCGCCACGGAAACGTCTACGTAGACGCCATCCTTCTCCACGAAGAAGGAAATTCCGTTTTTCTTCCCCGAATGAGGAGGGATTGTTCCTTCCACTTCCGCAACCGCGTTTGCCACGATGTCGCCGAGGATGCTCTTGCTGTAAACGATCTTCCCGCTCTTCTTATCGTTAGAGGTTAATTTGAAATTAGACATTCGAAAATATCTCCTTATAATATGTCGAGACTATTATAGCACATATTTTCGATTTTTTCTACTGTTTTGAAGTTGTTTTTTTCAGCTTTTTTTAGGATTCCGCATAAACGGGCATGATGATGACGTTTCCGGACACGATTCCCGTTTCATTTTTCATCATGCTGTAAATGGAAAGCGCCGTATCATAATTCAATTCTGCGGAATTGATAAACACGTTGACGTTATCCGAATCGGCAGAGACGGAAACAACGGCGTCTGAAAAACCGAGCGATTTCACCAAGTTTTCCAAAATAAGTTCCTTCTCCATCGCCGCCACGATCTCCATTTTCATTTCCGTCGCTTCTTCATACTTTTCATCGCCGACATCGTAGAGCGCAATAACGCTGTCGAGCTGTACAAGCTCTTCGTTTCTCGTCGTCGTGCGTTCGGTACGATAGGTCGTGAAATAGTTTGCAACGCTTACCCCGTCATCCACGGTACCCGTCGTAATCGAGTTCGCGAAAATGAAATTGAATATTGCGGTAACCGCAAGCAACAGCACCAACGACGACATAAGTATAATCTTCTTCTTGTTTGACATAATTTTATCTCCTTTTTACTCTTTTTTTAAATAAATTTTCACCGCTTTTTCTTCCGTTCCGAGCGCCGCGGCAACAGCCTCTCGAACATTCATCACCACACGCAAATTATTCGCGCCCTCACAAACGACCACGACGTTTTGCGGTCCGTATTCCGTTTCGTAGACGATTACGCTGGCTTCCCCGACTCCGTCTATCTCTTCCAGCAATCTCATCACTTTACGTTCCGTTTCCGTCATACTCGCCGCCGCTGTCTCGCTCGCCTCTTCCGTATGAAATATTTGCCACGCCGAAACCATGAGCACGAGCGCCAACGCCGCCAACAGAAAAACGTCTTTCAGGCGTCCGTCTATCCGCTTGAAAAAAGTTTTCAGCGATCCCGTTCCCGTCATTTTATTCAATCAACACCTCGCTACAATAATTTTTTGTCAGATATTCCCACATCCTTTTCAAAACCTCCTCGTCAACAGGTTGCGTCGGCGCAACGTAAATCTCCGTAATTTTAATCTTTTTTTCGGTGTAAAGCTCCTTCACAAGTTCCTCCTCGTATTCGTACGTCAGGCTCACTTTCGCCTCTATCTCGTATTTTTCAAGGAGCTCCGCTTCTAACCTTCTTTCCGTTTCCCGAACTCTCATTTCACTGTAATACTCTATGAACGCATTTTCCGATTCTATGACTGTTTGCGTAAAAATCCCCGTTGAATTTTCCCCTTCCTCCCATGCAAACGTTCCCGACCGAAAAAACTGCAACACGGGGGAGACGATTGCCAAAATACAGACCAAACGTGAAAGAGCTTTCATAATCCCCGATGTTTTACCGTTCGGAAAGACGGCTACCATAATCGCCGATAAAATAACCGCGCCGATGACGTTCAATAAATAGTCTCTCAAAACAACACCTCCGACGCACACACCATGAGCATAATGCTCAAAAAGTAAAGAAATGCCGTAAACAGCAATCCCGCCGTACAATAATGCAAGTTTTCCGACGTTTCTCCCAAAAAATCGGAAATTCTGCCCTCCCCGAACGATTGCGTAAGCGCTGACGTCAATCGTAAAAGAATATGAACGGAGATCAAAAGAATCAAGGGTTCGAAAATCACGGCAATCATAAGGAATATCCCCATACTCCCCAAGGAATTTTTGATAAGCACGCTCCCTGCCACCGCCAAATCGAATCCGCCCGATAAAAATCCCCCGACGATGGGAATCCCGTTCCCGATTACGTATTTCGTCGTTCGCCGCATAATGCCGTCATATCCGGCGGCGGTCATCCCTTGCAAGGTAAAGAATATCCCGAACGAGGAAACGCAAATTCCGATGATCCATTTGTTAATGCTCTTGAAAAAGAGGGTAAAACGGCTGATTTGTAATTCTTTGGTGAGACATCCCGCCATGGAAAAGACCATCATCGCAACGGTAATCGGAAGCACGACCGACGAGATCACGGAGACGATATTCGTTGCAAAAAAGCCGACTGCCGGGCGACAGACCGCCGCTGTCAACGTACCGCCGCTCGCCGCCATCAAGGTAAGCATCAGAGGAAAAATGATCTGCATTTGCGTTTGCATTTGCAAAATACATTCCCCCGATTGCCGAAAACACTCGATCAAAATCGCCACGAGCGGAATCATCGCTCCGGCATAGGTAATCAAAAACACCATTTCCGAGGTCGTTTTCCCGTTCGAACCGCTCTTCATCGTCGATATCAACCCGGAAAGCAAAGTAATCGCCGTAATACAAGCAAAGGATGGGATAATTTCCGTCACTTTCGCAAAAAACACCGTGCACATCTGCTTGGCAAAGCTCGAATAATTCACTTCTTCTCCGCGAATATACGCCAACAAGCGCCCCGTCACACTTTCGTTCGTAAAATTTCCAAGGGAATCCAAATATGCCTGCAATGCCTGTAAATCCAATTTTTCAAGCTGTTCTGCAATGTTCTCGTTGAGTTTTGTTTCTTCCTCCGTCTCCGCAAAAGCGTTTATGTTTGACATACTACCAAATAAAATCACAAGCAAGAGTAGAAATAAACAAAAAATCCCCCTTTTTAGAATAACTTTCCTCATAATAACAGCAAAAATCCCTGAATGAGCGTCAACAAACTTTCAATAATCGGAAACGAAAGAGTGAGAATCACGACTTTTCCGCATAGAGAAACCTTGTCCGCCACGGACGGGCTGCCGAAATCGGTCAAAACTCCGGCGCCGAACTCGGTAATATATCCCACCCCGACAATCTTTAGAAGTATTTTGATAAGTCCGTTTTCCACCCCGGTAAGCTCGGCGATTTTTGTAAAAATCGTTAAAGAATCTTGCAGCATATCGACGAGAAAAAGCAAGATCACAAGAATCCCCGTCACCGTAACGGCAAAAGATAATTCCGGTTTCGTACTCCGAAGCAATAGAGCGGCGATTGCCGTAACGAACGCTACCCCGATAATTTTCAAAACCTCCTGCATACTTTTCTCCTCCTATGTCAATTGAAAAATTTGCTGAATTTCCTCAAACAAATCGCCGACCATCCCCACCACCACGGCAAGCACGATAACAAACCCTACGATACTCACCAACGTCGCGATATCGTCGCGATCGGATTTTTTGAGCACTTGACAAATGACCGTAACGATCATGCCGATTGCCGCAATCTTAAATAAAATACTGATATCCATCGGTTCATCCTCCCTACATAATCAATATCAGAAGGAGCAGACCGCATAAAAATCCCATTTTGATATACAAATCTCCATACCGTTTGCAACTTTCCGACGCTTCCTGTTGCCATTTGGAAAGGGTATCTTTGACGGAGGAAAAATAGCCTTTTTGCGAAGCGCTATCCCCCTTTCCCAACATCAAAAAATAATCTTCCACCCCTCTCTTTTCGTCTGCTTTCAAAAAAGCAAAATTCCCGTCTTCCGTAAGCGTTCCGTTCCGCTCGTCCTCTTGAAGTTTTTGAGAAAAGGTCTGAAGTAGCAAAGAAAATTCTCCTCGATAGGAATAATCGCCGATAAACTGTTGAACGGGGCGACGATAATAGGAAATTTCCGTTAAAAATCGTTCGTTAAACTCCTTCCATTGCGAAAAAAAATCTTTTCGACGACGATATTTTCGAGCCAGCAAATATCCGCAAAAGGTCATAAACGCTATGATTGCTATGCCAGACAGAAATTTCAACATATTCCCGACAACTCCTCTTTTTGTTTGTTATAGATCCCCTTAATTTTTCCGATCTCTTTTTCATCCAACAATACGAAATAGTCAAAAACCCCAAAAAACGGATCGGCAATATGCGCTATCTCGGTATAATGCGCCGTTGCAATCACTCGTACACCTGCAAAAACAGCCTTTTCAATCCCCTTTAGATCGTGAACCATAATTTCATCGGTGATAATGATATCCGGACGCATCGCACGGATCCCTGCGTCCAATGCCGATTCCTTACTCGAATATTTGATGACGTCGCAACTTTCTCCGACGTTCCCAATCGATATTTCTCCTCGTTCGTCGCAAATTAGAATATTCTTTTTCGTATTTTCGCTCAATAACCTCGCCAAATCTCGCAAAATCGTCGTTTTTCCCATTCCCGGAGAAGAGGTCAATAATACACTATATACTTTGTCAGACATACATATTTTATAAATTTCTCTCCCGCATCCGATTATCTCGTGCGGCACGCGAATACATAGCCCGTTAAAGTTACGCAACGCAAGAGGTTGTCCCTTATCCAGCACGTATTCTCCGGCAATGCCGATTCTTTCTCCGTTTGTCGCCGTTAAAAATCCTTGCTTTAATTGCTCCTCCACCGAATACACGGAATACTCTCCTGCTCGATAAATGCAATCGGATAAATCTTCCGGCGTACAGACGATCGCCTTTTGACGATTATCCGTGATACCATACTCGCATAAATATCGATATTCTCCTTTCCAACTGAGAGTAGTCGGCTTATTTGCGCGCAAACGCAATTCGTAGACATATTGCAAATTGACGTAGCGCAATCCGTTTTTGATTTTTTGCGGTAAAAACTCTAACATTTGTTATATTTTATGCAGCTTGTCTATCGAATAGAACGATTTATTATAAAAAAATACCTTCCGTTCGGAAGGTATCTTTCTTGTATTTATGAAATTATTTGCTGTACTCATAGAGAAGCTCTGCGCTCTTCGTCATGAAGTCGGACAATTCTTCGGGGGAAAGTTTCTTATAAGAAAGCATCGCCATATAGTAGATTTGATTGATAATGACTTTTTGTTTCTCTTCGGGCTGCGATAGCAATCCTGCGACGATTGGATTCGTGATGTTCAGCACCAACGTAGCATTCTTAGCCGCATCCGTCTCATCCATGCCGTAAAATCCATTCATTTCGGACATTCTCCGCATAAATTCGTCCACGTTGACGATCGCAGGCTGTTTCCCGCTCTTGAATCGTTCCGCTTTTACGGTGATATCTTGATTTACCAAGTGTTTCTTGAAGGACTCGATGATATCTTTGCTTTCCTCTTCCGATACGGCGTCCCCCTTCAAAGCCCCGTCGATATCCGCATCGATGCGTACAAAATGACACTTTCTCGGATTTTTATACTCAATAAAGCTTAAGAAATGAGGATCGATCAGAGTGTTGCAAAGGATTGCGTCCAAGTCCGCCTCTTTGAACATGGCGATATATTGCGCTTGCTGCACTTCATCCGATACGTAATAAATCGCTTTGGGCTGCGTCCCCTTATTGAACTCTTCCTCCGTAAGCTCTTCCCCGTACAATTCATCGAGTGCCTTGTACTCGCCGTTTAAATTCTTGAAAATAAGAATTTTTTCTACCTTTTCATAGAAATCATTTTCTTTGATACAACCGAATTTAATAAAGGTAGAAATATCGTTCCAGCATTTTTCATAACGTTCACGATCGTTATTGAACAAAGACGTAAGTTTATCCGCCACTTTTTTAATGATATGCTTGGAAATCTTCTGCACTTGGCGATCGTTCTGCAAGAAACTTCTGGAGACGTTCAAGGGAATATCCGGGCAATCGATAACGCCGTTTAACAACATCAAAAATTCAGGAATTACTTCTTTAATATTATCCGCAATGAATACTTGATTGCAATAGAGTTTTACCTGCCCTTTTTCAAGTTGCACCTGATTTTTCTTGACTTGAGGGAAATATAAAATTCCTTTCAATCTGAACGGATAATCCATATTCAAATGAATCCAAAACAGCGGTTCGTTATAATCCATAAAGGATTCGCGATAAAAATCTTTGTATTCCTCATCCGTACACTCTTTGGGATCTTTCAAATAGAGCGGTTGCGTGTTGTTGATTGCCTTATCCGATTCGTCCCCCTTAGGATTAAGATAAATTTCTACGGGCATAAAAGAACAATACTTGCGAAGCAACTCACGAATGCGGTATTCTTTTAAGAATTCCTCCTCGCCTTCCGCCAAATGCATTACGATTTTGGTACCTCGATTCTCTTTCTCCGTTTCCGAAATGGTATACGTGGAGTTTCCGTCCGATTCCCATCTAACCGCAGGTTCGTCCTTATAACTCTTCGTATAAATTTCAATATTCTCGGAGACCATATATGCGGAATAGAACCCCAAACCGAAGTGCCCGATAATCCCGTCGCCCGAAGCATTTTCATATTTCTGCAAAAAATCGGACGCACCGGAAAAAGCGATTTGCGTAATATATTTTTCGACTTCCTCTGCCGTCATGCCGATCCCGTTATCTTCCACGGTCAACGTTTTTGCTTGCTCGTCCACGAAAACTTTGATGGCATAACTTTCTTCCTTTTCTGCTTCGCCCATATCAACAAGTTTTTTGTGCTTGGTGACGGCATCGACGCCGTTGGATACGATTTCTCTTAAAAAGATATCCTTATCCGAGTACAGCCATTTTTTAATAATGGGCATCATATTTTCGCTGGATATTTGAATTTTTCCTTGCTTTTCCATAAGTAATTTCTCCTTGTCAAATTATTCGAACAATTATTTATACACAAAAAAAGCCATTCTTAATCACCTAAGAATGACTTCTTTTTATATGAAATAGTATTCGCCTAAAACAATCAGGAGTTCTTGTTCAAAAGATCTGCGATGGATACACCGCCCAAACCGCCTTCGTTCCATTCCGTTACTTCATCAGCGGGTTTAGCAACTCTGGGCTTTCTAGGAGCTCTTTCTTTCGTTTCACCGTCTTCAGCCTTAGCCGCTCTAGGTTTTCTTTCAAGATTTTCAGGCTTGGGTTCAAGCGCTTTGATCGAAAGAGTCATCTTTTTTTCCGCGCAGTCAAGCTTCAA
>CAZRAS010000027.1:0-8838 GCA_964598045.1 uncultured Clostridia bacterium
CTTGATCGTCGCCTTTCCGCAATAGCCCATGCCCGAACGAAGACCGCCCTTCATCTGGAAGATCACCTCGGCACCGCTTCCTCTGTAAGGCACTCTGCCTTCCACTCCTTCGGGCACAAACTTCTTCTGACCTTCCTGGAAGTACCGGTCGTTGCTCCCTGCCGCCATTGCCCCGAGCGATCCCATGCCTCTGTATACTTTGAAACTTCTGCCCTGATAAAGCTCTACTTCGCCCGGGCTTTCCAACGTACCTGCCAGCAACGAGCCGACCATGACCGCACTGCCGCCTGCCGCAAGAGCTTTCACGATGTCACCGCTGTATTTGATACCGCCGTCGGCGATAATCGACTTGCCGAATTTATCCGCCATCTCCGCGCAATCCATAACCGCCGTGAGCTGAGGTACGCCGATACCGGCTACGATACGAGTGGTACAGATCGAACCGGGACCGATGCCTACCTTGACAATATCCGCCCCCGATTTGATAAGCGCTTCGGTTGCCGCCGCCGTCGCAACGTTTCCGGCAATCAACGTAACGTTCGGATACTTCGATTTAATTTCCTCTACCTTCTTCAACACCCCTGCCGAATGTCCGTGCGCCGTATCGATGGCAATGACATCCGCACGAGCTTCCACAAGCGCCGCAACTCGTTCCATCGTATTTGCCGCCGTACCGACTGCCGCACCTGCCAAAAGTCTGCCGTTCACGTCCCTTGCGGAGTTGGGATACTGAATGGATTTCTCGATATCCTTAATCGTGATAAGTCCTTTCAAATAGCCGTCCTTATCCACGATGGGAAGTTTTTCGATTCTGTGTTTGCCGAGAATTTTCTGCGCTTGCTCCAAAGACGTTCCCTCGGGTGCCGTGACAAGCCCTTTTTTCGTCATAACGTTGGAGATGGGCTGTTCATAATTGCTTTCAAAACGAAGGTCGCGATTGGTGAGAATACCGACAAGCTTGCCCTCTTTGGTAATGGGAACCCCGCTGATGCGGTATTTTTCCATGAGTTGCAAAGCTTCCTTCACAAGATTGTCAGGTTCCAAGAAGAAAGGATCGGTGATAACGCCGTGTTCGCTGCGTTTCACTTTGTCTACGTGCGCAGCCTGTTCTTCGATGGTCATATTTTTGTGAATGATCCCAAGCCCCCCTTCACGCGCCATGGCAATCGCCATACGACTTTCCGTAACCGTATCCATCGCTGCGCTGATCAAAGGTAAATTGAGTTTAATCTTGCCGCTGAGGTTGGTTCTCAAATCCACTTCGTTGGGCAATACGTTGGATGCCTGAGGAATTAAAAGCACGTCGTCAAACGTCAAGCCTTCTTTTACAATTCTGCTACTCATTAATGTATATCTCCTTGTTTAATATCCGTAGTAATAAACGATAATAAGAAAAATGGACGTTTTTACCCGAAGTAAAATCATCCATTATCCATTGGTCAACGCAAACACCTCGTCAAAATACGCTTTCTCGTCTACGGAAAACGTACGAGTGTCAAGTTGCTCCATTTTTTCCCTTATCAAATTGATCGTCGTCACATCGCCGTCCGCCATCGACGTATACAACACGGCAACAACCGCATTATTCGACGGAAAGCCGATCGTCAGCTCGAATGCACGCGCAACCGCACCCGCCTTATCTCCGTTTTCATATTTTGCTACACACACCTGTCCGTATACGTACTGCTCGTAGGTAAGCGTTACGTTTTCGGGAAGCTTTTCATTCTGCGCGGCACAATACGCACCGAAGTTCTCATCCGCAATGAATTTCTCTCCGCACGTCTCGATCTTTTCGGTGTCCTTCATACCGATCGCCGTCTCCATGGCGTGGACAATGAAGTATTCATCCTTGCTCCAATCGTAGGCGCGCTCTGCGTATCGAATGCTCGACGCATCCATGCCCAAGTTGTAGGTGAGCTCCATCATCGTGGAAGGATAAAACGCAATCAACATGAGCATCATGAAGCCAAACAGCAACGCAATTGCCGCAAGCGTGTTTAAGAATGTTCTGACAATCACTTTATCCACACCCATGAACGTCTCCTCCCGATATATTTATAATATTTTACCACATTATACACAAAAAATCAACTGTATGAGCGAAAATATTTTAGTATCTTTTCCCCTTTTTTTTAATATATTAAAACATGAGGAAATTTTCAATAAAAAAATGCGGACTTTCACTTCTGAAAATACTATTTGCCCTCCTTTTGGCACTCATCGGTTTGAGTCTATTCTCCTCCTGCCAAAAAGAAATCGATTACATGGACTACGTCTCCGAACTTAGAAACAATATTTTTTTAGCAAACGAACAGAATTTCGATTTGCGCATTTACGCCGTTTCCAAAGAAAATCCCTATCTCGCCGACGGCATTCCCAAAGAACGTTCCACACGCGTGGAAGTATACCTGGTTGCTCCCGAAGGGGATAAAACGTGTCATATTTTCTTCACGCTCGACGGCAAAGAATATGGCGGAGAAATGTCCTTCGACAACGTAAAAACAGAATATTATTTCTCCTGTTCGTTGGACGTTTCTCGAGCGAACGAACTCCCCTGCCGCCTCGAATACGGAGAGGCGCAGTTGGAGTTAAACGCACGCTCCGTCCTTGCGGAAGATACGATCTCCCCCGAAGGCATTTTGGAAATTTTACAGACGGCGGAAAGCGAATTATTCGCCTCGCTCACAGACGAATACGGATTTTCCGGCGAAATCTATATACGATTGATTTACGAAAATGCCCCCTACTACTACGTGGGGATTATCGATCGCAACGGACATATTCACGCCTTTCTCCTCAATGCGACGACGGGGAAAATTTTAGCAAAACGCGCCTCCTAACGATAAATTTTCCCTTTTCAAAGAGCTTTTTCCGAATAATCGAACAACATACGCTTTCGCAATATAAAAAGGTTACCCGTAAAAACGAGTAACCTTTATTTTTTAGATAATATTCTTGGAGTTCAATGGCTTTTCCTTATTTGACAACCGTCAAATCCAATCTCGAATAGAAGGTGATGCTGCCGAAAATATCTGCGCCTTCTTTGTCAGTCACACTAACGGTGGGAACTTCATAGCCGACTCTTACATACAATTTTGTCGCACCGTTCATGGCTACATTGTAATACATCGCATACATATTACCATCAGTCTTGCCACCGCTTAGAATATTCTCACAATGTTCTTTCCAATCAGCCGTAACGACATTATTCTCGATCGAAGATACTCTGACATAAGTTTCTCCATCCGTGGAAACTTCTACATAAGTACCACAGCGCGTATGCAAACCATAGAACATAAATCCGGCTTGGGTAAGGTCTTTATCTTCGCCAAAATCATATTCAAACTGAATATATGCGCCTTCTATTATGCTACAACGCAAACGCACTGCCGACTTGCCGTCCGCAAATTGTCTTGCAGCCCCTGTCTTAGCTCCGCCGACCAACTTATAATTGCTTGCATCCGTGAACAACAATTCCGCCGCCACATCATAATCTTCTGCCGTTAAAGCCGTCTGTTTGGGTTTCGTAACCGTAATTGCAACTTCCGCCGTTTTCCCCTCGTAAGAAATCACAATCTTTTGATCGTCAATCGTCAAAGGTTCCGTTTTATAAGTATAACCCGAAATATCGACTGTTGAATTATCGCTATACGTAGCCGTTACTACCATGCCGGTAGGATCGAAAGTCTCGCCGACTTCATAGGCGATCTTTGTAGGCAACGTCGTTACAGAAATACTTACCAACGTAGCAGCAGGTTCTTCCACAACAATATCAATAACGATTTCAAAACCGGCGTACGATACAGTCACGGAATTCATTTCTGCCGTCAATGCTCCGGTAGGAATACTGATCCCCTCCGTGATCGTTTCTTTTGTTCCGTCCGAATATGTTGCTTCCAATTCCAAGCCACTTGCCTCGAAGGCTTCCCCTGCGATATACGACGTCTTCGTAGGATTCGTTTTCAAAGCAACCGTGGTGAGCGTTACAGGAACGCCTGCATTGGTAAGATCGAGCTTATCAAAGAATGCCACGCTGTGCATAAGATCCGAACCTTCTACGTCAACGCCTGCCCAACCCGTTCCTTCCGTAGACGCATAACTAAAACGAATACGAACATTACCGGTATTCTCATTCATGTATTTGCCGATATTCCAATATGCATAATATACGTTACGATTGCTTCCGTCCGTCGCTTTCTTTCCGTCAATTTCGGAAGAAGGATATTTATAATCGGCAGGAAGGGTATTCAGTCCTTCCCCTGCCATTGAAACGACCTGCCAAGTGTCCCCGTTATCGACGGAAATCTCCACTTTGGAACCGCCGCGCGCAATGCTCATGATTGCACGGAATCCTGCCTGACTCTTATCTGCAAGGTTAGAATAATCATGCACGAATTCAATCGTCTTCTTTGTATCTTTGTTACAACGCAAACGATCAAACGTGTTTCCGTCCGAACTCCAAGTGCTCTTCGTTGCCCCTCCGCTCAACGTATAGTTTGCGGAATCGGAAAAGAGCAGTTCCGTCTTTCCGGAATATGCCGTCGAAGAAAGTTTGGGCGCTTCGATCAAAATCTTTTTCTTGCAATATCCGACTACCGTCTTCTCGCCTTCCGTATACGATACCTTCACTGCCGTATCATTCACGGTAAGCGGATTCGCCGGCGATACTTCATAATCGGTAACGACTTTCTTCGAACCGTCACTCATCGTAGCCGTAACCTGCATACCGGTCGGATCGAACGTATCGCCCAGATTATAAGTTAATTTCGTGGGTTCTGTCGTGACTTCCACAGAAACCAAGGTTACCTCGGCAGGAGGATCCTCCGTTGAAGAGCTATCGTCAGGCTTGGTCGAAGAACTGTCATCAGGCTTCACGGTCGAGCTACTGTCAGGAATTGTCGAAGAGCTGCTGCTGTTCGGTTTGTTCGAAGTACTGCTGCTGTTCGACGTCGAGTTACTGTTCGGGAAGAACGAAGAAATGAACGGACCCACATAATCTTCAATAATCTCACAGGAAGACAAAGCCGTCATCGATACACCCATCATGCACGCAAGTGCAAGAGCCAATAATTTTTTACCTTTCATCATTATTTTCCTCCTAAAAATTTAGTATTCACTAATTTCAAATTCAAGTACGTCGTAATATCGAACATAACCAATGACATCGGTACCGGTAGCACTGGGTAAGCCCTTATAATAATCCTTGTCCTCACAGGACGAAGTCTTGATATAGAGAATTTTGCTATCCGTGATATAGTCCCCCAACGACCAATAGTATTCATACAAATTGCTATCCGAAACTTCCGTTCCCAGCATCATATCCAAATGCACGTTGAAATCGGATTTAATTGCCTGAATTTCTTCATCGGGATATCCGATATCCGTCCAATTTTCACCGTCCGAAGAAACGGAAACACACGTATATTTTCTGTTAGCGATCAATGCCGCCGAGAAACCTATTTTGCTCGTATCTTCCAAATGGGTGAAAACCAAAGTGAAGATCGTGTTTTGATCGTCGCTATGACGAATACGTTTTACATGATTCCATGCGGCTTGATCGGTCGTACCGTTCAATTGATAATACGCCGTATCCTGACCGATAATAATGTCATGTTCCCCTTCCATGGTTTTGATGCCGGCAATGCTTTCAACGGGATCGCTGACAATAACATCCCCACCGTCATCCAAGACACCGTTTGGATCCATCGGCTCGGAATCGACTACGTGTTCGCCTTTGTTTTCCGTTCCCGCAGCGGAGCTTCCGCTGTTTTGAGAATTCCCGGGAATCAAATCGCAACCAACCGATACACCGAGCATAAGGGAGAGCATTGTTACAATTGCCAATATTTTTTTAATCTTCATAACGTCCTCCGATTAATGTCTTTTTTTCGCGGTTTTCTTATTTTTCTGTGTTGCCAACTGTTTTGCAACTTTTTTATTGTGACCGACTGCGCCAAACACGGTAAGAAGAGAAATCAAGGTCAATGCCCCCACTGCCACCTGCAAACCGATTAAAGCATTTTGCCACCATGTATTGATCTTGACGACTTTCGTCGTGGAAGAAATCCCGTTCATCGCTGCCGTCGTCATGATGTTGTAGCAAATACGCTTACTCGACTGTCTCAAACAGTACTGGAAGGTTCTATAAATCTTTTGTTCTTCCGGATTCGTACTATTGGCAAATGCCTTTACCTGATCGTATGCGTCCGCATGGATGTTTGCGTCGTAAACGTCGCAACCTGCCTGCAATCCGGTGTATACGTTCTGATAATAGGTGTAACCTTCGCCGCCTGCATGCGTACCTGCATAGTCGGAACAAGCAAAGCCCGTCCATCCCCATTCGCCGCGAAGAACGTTGTTCATCAAAGGATAGCTGCCGCCCGACCATTGCGTACCGATACGATTATACGAAGTCATGGTTGCTTTTGCACCGCCTTCCGTAAATTCTTTTTCGAACGGAGAAAGATAAATTTCACGAAGGGCTTGTTCGGAGATCCAAATATTGTTGCCGTGTCTCTGCGATTCAGCGTCGTTTGCAGCAAAGTGTTTTACCATGATGAAGCAACCTTTGCTCTGCGCGCCGCGCGTTTCGATGGAGCAAACTTCCCCGCTCAAGAAAGAATCTTCCGAATAATATTCGAAGTTTCTTCCCGAATAAGCAGTTCTGTGCATATTTAAGCCAAAACCCCAAAGTCCCGTAATTCCCGTTTGCAACATATCTTCGCCCAAACATTTGCCGAAAAGCTCGGAAAGATCCTTATTAAAGGAAGCTGCTCTCGTAGGTTCGCAGGGCCAACCCATGGCATTTCGCCCGTTCATGGAAGAGAAAGTTACATTTACGCCAAGCGGGCCGTTTTCGTCTCTCGTTGCAGGTTTTGCAACACTTTCAACAGCTGCCGTCGTGTGGTAACCGTTCGAACAAAGTTCTGCCTGTTCTTCCCACGTCATTTGGTTCAAAAGAAGTTCCCATTCGGGTGCATCGTAAGGAAGCCCCAACATTTGAATCAAGGTCAATCCGTTATCCTGTCCGTACTGAATATTCCCGTTTGCATCCAAAATATCGGCATTATCGGGATCGACATACCACGCTTCGGCGTCTTGCTGCGTTTCCGTGATGTCTCTCTTCGAATTGAGATCTTTCGCCATGGCATCGTTCAACGTAAGGGACATCACTTTCTTCGGATACGTTCCCTCCCAATCGCTTCTGGAAAGATAGGTGACTGTCTGTCCTCCATTATTCGTATATGTATTCAAATTCGCATAATCGAATTGATTTTCGATTTCCACGCCCGTATGCTCGGAAACGGTATACGTTTCGGTGTCCATTTTATCAAAGTTGAATTCAGCCGTCAAGGAAGCATTCCCGCTCGTCTTGTTGCCAAGCGTATCTACCATCTTCGTGGTATCTACTGTTTGACCGCTTGCCGCTTTCTTTGCCAAGATGTTATTCAATGCGTCATGCGCATCGGCGCCGACTGCCAAATAATGCGTACCTGCGTCACGGATGTACGAGCCTACCCCTTCTGCATCATAGGTCTTAAAGTCTTGATCGTCTACAATAACCGTCAACGTTTCGCTCTGGTTAGGCTGTAAAATTTTCGTCTTTGCATAGCCGACAAGCTGTACGGAAGCAACCTCGAAATTCTTTTGCTTTGCATAATCGGTGTAAGGCTTTTGTAAATAAATTTGTGCGACCTGTCTGCCTGCTACGTCACCGATATTCGTAACCTTCACCGTTACTTCATAATCACCTTCTCTGTTCCGACTAACCTTGAAATTGCTAAATTCAAAGTCGGTATAACTAAGGCCATACCCGAACGGATAGGTTACCGTTTCGGTATAATTATAATCGCCGGCATTCCCTTGTCCCAATACTACATCTTCATAACGGGTTTCATAATATTTATAGCCCATATAGATGCCTTCTGCATATACGGTATATGCGGACTGCCATTCGCTCAAACCGTAACTGCCCGAATTCGTATAACGATTGGTGTAAAAATTGGTCATTGCAGGCGCGGAATCATTGTCGTACACATAAGTGTCCACCAAATGACCGGACGGCGATGCTTCTCCGCAAAGCAATTTCGCGACACCGGGATTGCCTGATTGTCCCGGTTGCCCGATCCACATACAAGCGTCGATATCCCCTTTATATTCGGAGATCATATCCATGTTGAATGCGTTCGCCATATTCAAAATCAAAATAATCGATTTGAACGTGCCGTTCTTCTTTTGCGTAACGAGGTTGTCGAGTACGCCCACTTCGACTTCCGAAAGTTGCAAATAGTCTCCCCCGATGGTATCTTGTCCGCCGTTTGCTTCTTGGATATCGCCGCCTTCGCCGCCGCTACGACCCAATACGTAAATTGCCGCATCTCCGTACGAAGCAAACGAAGAAATAATGCCGTTGCGCTCGATCACGCTCCAAGGAACTTCGTTAACGGTGAGTGCTTGGAATTGATCGATCCCCGCAGAACCCTTCTGCAAAAGACCATAGCCTGCATTTTTACTACCTGCGCCGGTATCGTAGAAGTTCCACAACGTCTCGTTTACCTTGAATTGATAGGCTTCTAACGCCTCCTTCATGTCGATTACGTCATCTGTTCTGATCGTACCGGAGCCCGTTCCGGTATACACCATATTCACAGACGTATTCGAAAATAAACTAACGGCTGAAGATTTCGCCAAAGGCAACGCATTGTTTTCATTCCATAACAATACGCTTCCCTCGTTTAATAATTGCGCGGAAACGCGACGATCATAATCGACACGCGCATTATGGTCATAGTTTCCGGCCGCTGTCACGAAAGACGATTTATAGTATTCGTCGTCCAC
>CAZRAS010000028.1:0-8676 GCA_964598045.1 uncultured Clostridia bacterium
CTGAATGGCTTTACGAATGTTATCGTAAATTCTGCGCCCCTCTTCCACTGCACCGACGATGGTTGCAAAATTATCGTCCGCAAGCACCATGTCGGCAACGTTTTTGGTTACGTCCGTACCCGTAATCCCCATGCCTACGCCGATATCCGCCGCTTTGATGGAAGGGGCGTCGTTGACGCCGTCACCCGTCATTGCGGTAACCTTTCCGATCCCTTTCCACGCGTTGACGATACGCGTCTTATGTTCGGGTTGTACGCGGGCGTACACACTGATGGATTGGAATTCTTTTGCGAAAGTTTCGTCGTCCATTTCGTTGAGCTGAGAACCCGTAATCGCGCGCGCTCCCTCTCCCAAAATACCCAGTTCTTTCGCAATGGCAACCGCCGTATCCACGTGGTCGCCCGTAATCATGATGGGACGAATCCCAGCCGCCAAACAGCGTTCAATGGACACCTTAACTTCGGGACGTACGGGATCGATCATGCCGCAAAGCCCGACAAAGCAAAGATTTTCTTCCAAATCATCGGGTTCGCACGAATCAGGTACTTCCGTCCACATGCGTTCTGCGCACGCAAGCACTCGAAGAGCGCGATCGGCCATATTCTTATTCTCCGCCAAAATACGTGCTCTGTATTCTTCCGTCATAGGCACGGCGACACCGTTTTTCAAATAGTGCGTACATCGATCGATCACGACGTCTGGCGCCCCCTTGGTGTACTGCATCGTCCCCCTTTCCGTCTTATGCACGGTGGACATCATCTTACGATTGGAATCGAAGGGTGCCTCCGTAATGCGGGGCATGGTCGCCTTCAAGAGATATTTTTTCTCTCCGAGCTTGTTCGCCCACGCCACGAGTGCCGTCTCCGTAGGTTCGCCCGTCAACGACTCGTCCTCGAAAAGTTCCGCATCCGAACAGAGCGCCATTCCCACGGCAATCCGCGTTTCGTCCTCACCGAAGTAATCGACGACGGTCATCTTGTTTTGCGTAAGAGTCCCCGTCTTATCCGAGCAGATAATTTGCGCACAACCGAGCGTTTCCACCGCCGTCAATTTACGAATGATCGCATTGCGTTTGGACATGTTGGTGACACCGATGGAAAGCACGACGGTCACCACCGCCGTCAAACCTTCGGGAATCGCCGCCACGGCAAGAGACACGGCAATCATAAATGCGTCAAGCGCAAACTCAAAATCCAAGCTACCGTGACGGATAAGCTGCACGCCGAACACGACGACGCAAATGCCGAGTACGAGATAGGTGAGCACTTTGGAGAGCTGTCCGAGCTTGATTTGCAAGGGAGTCTGTCCCTCTTCCGCCTGTGCCAAAGCGCCTGCGATCTTCCCCATTTCGGTATTCATACCCGTTGCCGTGATTACAGCCATACCCCTGCCGTACACCACGGTGCTGCCCATGTATACCATATTCTTTCTATCCCCCAAGGTGACGTCTTTTTCACCTTCGCGGATCTTGATGACTTCCGCCATCTTTTCCACGGGAACGGACTCGCCCGTAAGCGCCGCTTCTTCGATTTTCAAACTTGCGCTTTCTAAAATTCTGCCGTCTGCAGGAACGGCGTCCCCCGCTTCGAGAAGGACGATGTCTCCTACTACGAGGTCTTCACTGGGCACGTGCATCACTTTGCCGTCGCGAAGAACTTTCGACGTTGCCGACGACATCTCTTGAAGCGCTTCGATCGCTTTCTCCGCCTTGCTTTCTTGGAACACGCCCAACACGGCGTTGATGACGACGACCGCGATGATGATGATGACGTCGATAAAGTCACCGTCCTCCCCCTGCGTCATATTGTAGACGGACATTACGCCGCTTACCAACGCCGCCACGATCAAAATCATGATCATCGGATCGGCAAGCTGTTCGAAAAATCTACGCACGAGCGATTTTTTCTTCGCCGCAGCCAACTTGTTTTTGCCGTTTTCTCCCAGTCGTTTCGTCGCTTCCAAAGCGGAAAGTCCTTCGTTCTCCGCAACGTTCAACGCCTGTAAAACGACGCTTTTGTCTTCGCAATAATGCTTCATTTGCAATTACTCCTTCCTATATAATATAATTTTATCCTATTTTTTATTCGTCCGACTACCCGATGACGACAAATCTCCCCCACCCGTTCGTTTCGCAAAAAAAAGCGGATACACAACGTATCCGCTTCGTTTCAATATGTAGGAAACTCACGATAACGGACTACGCCTTATTCGTTGAGTCTCGCAATTTAAGACAAGCCAGACTTTTTCAAGTCGGTACTGTTGACTTGCCACACAAAAAATGTGTTTGCTACTCCCTCAATGGGATTTGTATTTTAATTATAACACTGCAAATTCGAATTGTCAAGTATTTTTCGGCATTTTCGGGAGATCTTCGCATAAAAATATACAAAATTTCTCTTCCTGCTTACCGAAATGAAAGCACAGGGATACCGATATCTCTGCGCTTTCCATTCTTATTCTTCGTCTTCGTCGGGAAGATCGACGTTGTGATATACGTTCTGAACGTCATCGTGATCTTCGAGTGCGTCGATCATTTTTTCAAACGTAGCGACCTTATCGGCAGGAAGGGTAATTCTGTTGGAAGGAATCATAGCAACTTCTGCCTGTACGAAACGAATTTTAGGTTCTTCCTCTTCGTTTCTTCTCCCCTTGGGCGCTACCGCCATAAGTTCTGCGTTCTTCGTTTCAAGGTATTTACGTACGTCGGAGAAAGATTCGGGAGAAGTGAAAATTTCGTACACGTCATCACTCGTGACAACGTCGTCCGCACCTGCTTCCAATGCATATTCCGTCATCGTATCTTCGTCAAGTTCCACCGTTCTTTCCACCACAATGTATCCCTTGTTTTCAAAGTTATAGGATACACAACCGTTCTGACCGAGCTGACCGCCGTGTTTACCCAAAATCGCGCGCACGTCGCCTGCGGTACGGTTGATATTGTCCGTCAACGTAACGATGATCACGGCAGAACCTGCCACACCGTATCCTTCATAAGTGAGTTCCTTATAATCCGCGCCGCTCATTTCCCCGGACGCCTTTTTAATACTGCGCTGAATGTTGTCGTTCGGCATATTCGCAGCCTTCGCCTTTGCGATGATATCGGCGAGTTTGCTGTTGGTTTCGGGGTTTGGATTGCTCTTCGCCGCAACGGCGATTTCTCTGCCGAGCTTAGTGAAAATTCTGCCCTTTGCCGCATCGGCTTTGCCTTTCTTTGCCTGTATGTTATGCCATTTGCTATGTCCTGACATCTTTTTTCTCCTTATTGATTATTCTTGAAAATTATGTCGATTGAGCACGTACATGATAATCCCTGCGGAAATTGCCGCATTCAAGCTCTCCTGCGTGGCTTGCATGGGAATCTTCACCGTATGCGTCGCCCTTGCAAAAGTCTCTTCAGAGATGCCGTTCGCCTCGTTTCCGATCGCAAGCGCATATTTCTCGGGAGGATTAAAAGTGAACACGTTCACCCCATCCATGTCCGCGACAACGACGGGAATCCCTTCCAATACCGACAAGATCTCTTCCCGTTTCGCACGATAAAGCTTGGTAAAAAATACGCCGCTCATGCTCGCTCGAACGCTTTTGGGAGAATATGCGTCCGCGCATTCCTCCGTCAAATATACCTCCGAATACCCCGCCGCGTTTGCCGTACGAATAATCGTACCTACGTTGCCGGGATCGGAAACGCCGTCTAAAAACAAACATTTGTCCAAAGGTGCGACAAGCGTGCGAAGAGGAATTTTCACTCTGCACACGATGCCCTGAGGACTTTTTTCATCGGAAAGAAAGCGGAGTACGTCGTCGGATACGTAAACGAGCTTGTCCTCTTCAAAAGGAAGTTCGCCCTCATAATGCGGCGAAAGGAAGACACGGTCGATTTCAAAATCGCTCTTTGCGCATTCCACCGCCATTTTTCTGCCTTCGACAAGGAACATACCCCTTTCTCTACGAGCTTTCTTCTCTTTTAACACCGCCGTTTCTTTGATGAGCGGATTATTTTTCGAGGTTAAAATCATACGTCTCAATGATGTGAAAAAAGCCTTTTACAAATAAAAGGCTTTTACGTTCGTTAGATCGCTGCTTTTGCTTTTTCAACGAGCTGTGCAAATGCTGCCGCATCGTTTACTGCCAAGTCCGCAAGCACCTTTCTGTTAAGGTTGATCCCTGCTTTGTTAAGACCGTGCATAAGTTTGCTGTAAGACAAACCGTTGAGTCTTGCCGCCGCATTGATTCTTGCGATCCAAAGACGACGGAAATCTCTTTTCTTCAATCTTCTGCCAACATATGCATAGTTCAAAGATTTCATTACGGCTTCTCTTGCAATTCTGTAAGATCTGCTCTTGCTTCCGTAATAACCTTTGGAAAGTTTGAAAATTTTTCTACGCTTTTTCACTGCGTTCACTGCTCTCTTAATACGCATAATTCACTATCTCCTTTCTTATTTCTTATAAGGCATCATGCTCTTAACGGTGCTTTCCTGGGTGGAAGACACGAGAGCGCACTGACGCAAACGTCTTTTTCTCTTGGTGTTCTTGGTTTCGGCTTTGTGGTTTTTGCCGCTGTGTGCACGGTTTACTTTACCGGAACCGGTAAGCCAGAAACGCTTTTTGGTACTGCTATGTGTTTTCTGTTTAGGCATATATTTGTCCTCCGAATTTTTTTACTCTTTTATTAACAACCCGTTCTTTCACGGGGCTTGTCCGAATTTGAATCCTTATTTTGCAGGAGCAAGGATCATCAAAATGTTTCTCCCTTCCACCTTGGCAGGCTTATCGATCGTCGCTTTGCCGCCCAAATATTCCACGAAACGGTTCATCACTTCGATCCCGTTCGCCGCATGCGCCTGTTGACGTCCTCTCATACGAATGGAAACCTTCACCTTATTTCCTTCGCCGAGCATCTCCACCGTCTTTTTCGCTTTGACGTTAAGATCGCCCACGTCGATGGTCATGGAAAGATAGATCTCTTTGAGTTCTACAACTTTTTGGTTTTTGCGGTTCTCTTTTTCCTTCTTTGCCTGTTCAAACTTAAACTTCCCGTAATTCATAATCTTACAAACGGGGGGAACGGCATTGGGGGAAATTTTGACGAGGTCGAGCTCTGCTTCCTCTGCAATACGCAGCGCTTCTTGCGCGCTCATGATCCCGAGCTGCTCGCCCGAATCGGAAATAACTCTGATTTCTCTGTCACGAATCTCTTCGTTGATTTGATGCTGATTTTTAATGGTCGTATACCTCACGCAAAAATTAAAGGGTTGCCTACCGAAAGCAACCCTTTTCTACACATAATCAACCCATAGCGAATATGGAAAAATTATCGAGCCGTACCGATTTACAACCGTACGGCGAGAAGGTTTGCTTCTGCTTAGCTTTAATATATTAACACAAAGAAACCCTCCTGTCAAGCAAATTTCACCCGATTTTACTATTTTTTTAATTAAAAAACGGTTTTCTTTGCAATATCGTCCAAAACGGTGGCGATAAACTCGTCTGCACTCACCGCCCCCATATCTCCTTTGTCTCTTCTGCGAACGGCAACCTGTCCCGCTTCCGTTTCCTTATCGCCCAAAACGAGCATATAAGGAACCTTTTCCATCTGCGCTTCGCGGATCTTGTAGCCGATCTTTTCGCTTCTGTCGTCCACATTCACGCGGATACCCGCTTCTCTCATCTTCGCGGAAAGTTCGTTCGCATACGCGAGCTGTCTGTCCGTGATGGGCAAAATCTTGACCTGAACGGGAGAAAGCCATACGGGGAATTTTCCGGCAAAGTGTTCGATCAAAATCCCGATGAAACGTTCGATGGAGCCGAACGCCACGCGATGCACCATGATAGGCTGATGTTTTGCCCCGTCTTCACCTACGTATTCCATTTCAAATCTTTGAGGAAGCTGGAAGTCGAGCTGAATGGTGCCGCATTGCCACGTTCTGCCGATAGAATCTTCCAAATGGAAATCGATCTTAGGTCCGTAGAAAGCACCATCCCCTTCGTTGACGACATACTCCAAGCCCAAATCGTTGAGCGCGCTGCGCAAGGATTCGGTAGCCACTTCCCAATCCTCATCGCTGCCCATGCTATCTTCGGGACGAGTGGAAAGTTCTACGTGATATTTGAAACCGAAAAGGGTGTACACTTCATTGATAAGACGTACGACGCCCTTAATTTCTTCCTTAATTTGATCGCGCGTCATAAAGATGTGTGCGTCATCCTGCGTAAAGCAACGCACACGGAACAATCCGTGAAGTTGACCGGACTTCTCATGGCGATGCACAAGCCCGAGTTCCCCCATTCTGATGGGCAAATCCTTATAGCTGTGCGGTTCGTTTTTGTACACCAAAATACTGCCGGGACAGTTCATGGGTTTGATTGCGAAATCTTCGTCGTCCACCTTCGTCGTATACATATTTTCACGATAGTGATACCAGTGGCCGGAAGTTTCCCAAAGCGTTCTGTTCAACATAATGGGGGTGGAGATTTCCACATACCCTTCGCGGGTGTGAATTTGACGCCAGTAATCAACCAACGTATTTTTCAAAATCATGCCGTTGGGCAGGAAGAAAGGCAACCCTTTGCCTTCGTTCATAATCGCAAAAAGCTTCAATTCCTTTCCGAGCTTGGTATGATCGCGCTTCTTTGCCTCTTCGAGCATGGTAAAGTACGCTTCCATCTCGTCCTTCTTGGCAAACGCCGTACCGTAAATACGAGTGAGCATCTTGTTATGTTCGTCCCCTCTCCAGTATGCGCCGGCAATACTGGTCAGCTTAAACGCCTTGATTTTTCCCGTCGAAGGAAGATGAGGTCCGCGGCAAAGGTCGGTAAATCCGCCCTGTTTATAGAAGGAAATCGTCTCGCCTTCGGGTAAATCTTCAATGAGCTCCACCTTATAATTTTCGCTGTATTCATTCATGAGCGCAATCGCTTCTTCCCTGGGCAACGTGAACCGTTCGATAGGCAAGTTGCTCTTGATAATTTTCTGCATTTCGCTTTCCACTTTCGCAAGATCGGCCTGCGTAATGGGCGTCACGAAATCGACGTCGTAATAAAACCCGTTTTCAATAACGGGGCCGATGGAGAGTTTGCAAGTGGGGTACACAGTTTTCAACGCTTGTGCCAACACGTGCGCGCAAGTGTGACGATATACCTGCAATCCTTCCTTATCTTTCAAAGTGACGATTTCCAAATGGTCTCCTTCGGAAAGTTCGTGGGAAAGATCGACGAGTTTGCCGTTTACTTTCGCGCAAACCGCATTTCTCGCAAGCCCCTCGGAAATCTTCTGCGCCGCTTGCAGTGCCGTTGCATTTTCCAAAACTTCCAGAGCGTCACCGCTCTTCAAAATAATATTCATAAAGTTCCTCCGTAAAACGTATAAGTATCAAATAAAAAATAAAACGCCTTAAACTCCGCCTGTGAGAGAAGTTTAAGGACGCAAAAATATTCGCGCGGTTCCACCTTAATTGCCGTATTCCTATACGACCGCTTTCCTATTCTTTTTTTAATATATAGACAATAATTCTCAAAAATCGGTTACCCTCGGCACCGACGATATTCTGAAAAATTGCCCGAAAGCGGTTTCGCCTTCCGTTCCGTTTATCCGTCTCACAGCCAAAGGACGAACTCTCTGAAAAACGCAAACGACGCTACTTGTCTTTACCATCTTATTGTATCTCTTTCCGTCCCGTTTGTCAACCTTTTTTCAACAAAAAATTGCTTTTTCCCGATAATATTTTTCGAGAAATTTTTTCGTCTCCCCGTCCACGTCCCCGAAACAGTACACCCGCTCTGCCCCGCTTAAAAGAATTTCCCCGATCGGAGACTCTACCCCCGTCAACAGACTTTTATTCTGCAAACGATATTCCTCGTCGTACACCTTGCCGTTTTTCAGAAATATTTTTCTTTCTCCGTCCTCGACGATAAACTCCAAAAAGCCGTCCGTCGCGCGCTCGCCCATATCGTCCGGAATATAAGCGACAACCTCTTCCCACCTTTCTTTCAAATCCCGCAATCGAAAATGAAAAAGTCCGTCCAGGCAATACTCTTCAACCCCTCGTATCCGTCTCGCAATAAAGACTCGATCCTCCCGATAATCCGCCGCCACCAACGCCGTGAGCAATATCCGCCGTTTAAGCGGCGACAGCATAGGAAGGGGAAGTTTCTTTTCAAAGAAGGAATATTTATACCCTACCGCAAGCACGTCTGCAATATGTTCTTCGGCATACTTGCGTACGTAGGGACAATATTCGCGTTCCGTCTTGAAAGCAATCTCTGCATAATCCCCTTTTCTCGCCATATCGCAAGTGGCAGGCAAAAAAGAAAATCTCTCCCGCACCTTTCCGTATAGATAGGACATATACAGCCCGTCAAAACCGTTTTGCGTAATCGTTATCTCTTCCACACTTTTATTGTATGCGCTGTCTCCAAAATTATTTATCAGCGGCGAATAAATACTTGACTTAACCGAAAAAAAACTTTATAATAGACTTGTTATTATATTTATGGAAAGTAAAATCGGTGAGTTTTTCGTCGATTTTCGGAGGTTTTTCATTATGATGGACATGAAAGTAATCGAGCCCAAATGGCAAGCCAAATGGGAAAAATCCAAGCTGAACAATTTCAATAAAAAGAATATAGATAAGAAAATGTATGTTCTTGAAATGTTCTCCTATCCCTCGGGCGCGAA
>CAZRAS010000029.1:0-8671 GCA_964598045.1 uncultured Clostridia bacterium
ATATAATTAAAAATTTTTCCCTATTTTCGTGTCTCATATGTTTGACAAACCTACATAATAAAAAAAATTTCGTAAAAATTTAGTAAAAACCACTTTCAAAAGCAAGAAGAAGGTCGTTTTTGGGGAAAAGTGGCTTGGAAAAAAATTTTAGAAATGCAGAAAATGTAGCCTGTGGACTTGACAACGGGGTTGAAATGCGTTATAATAAATTGCACATAGCCATTCGGCTGATTTATTTTCAAAGGACGGATCGGGGCTTTTCGTGCATGAAAAGCTCCGTTTGTTTTGTGTAAAAACGGAAAAATCAACGAGGAGAGAAAGTATATGCTTACATCTATTTGCGGTATCAACTGGGGCGACGAAGGCAAGGGCAGAATGGTCGACCTTCTGAGCGAAAAATTTGACGTCGTTTGCCGTTATCAAGGCGGCAATAATGCCGGTCATACCGTTATCAACGAACGAGGTAAATTCATTTTAAATTTGTTGCCTTCCGGCATTTTACGTGAGGACGTCGTCAACGTGATGGGCCCCGGTATGGTGATCGATATTAAACATCTTTGCGGAGAGATGCAGAGATTGCAGGACGCCGGCATCAAAATTACGCCCGCAAATTTGAAAATTTCGGACAGAGCGGTGATCACGATGCCTTATCACGTACTGTTGGACGGCTTGGAAGAGGATCGACTTGCCGGCAAGAAATTCGGCTCTACCCGTCGTGGCATCGCACCCGTGTATGCGGATAAATATATGAAGAAAGTGTTCCGCATGGGAGAACTTCTCAATACGGAGAAGATGTACGCCCGTATTGCGGATATCGTAGAATGGAAAAATCTTACCGTGGAAGGGGGATATCATGCCGACGCGGTGAAGACGGAAGATATGATTGCCTATTTCGAAGAATACGGCAAGAAGCTTGCTCCGTTCGTATGCGATGTGGGCATGTATTTGACGAACGCCGATGCAGAGGGCAAAAATATCATGTTTGAGGCGCAGCTTGGGGCAATGCGCGATATCGATTTCGGAATTCATCCCTACACGTCCTCTTCGTCTACGATTGCAGCATATGCGCCCATCGGTGCAGGCGTGCCTCAGCTCAAATTGGACAGCTCCATCGGTATTATGAAGGCGTACTCCACTTGCGTGGGGGAAGGTCCGTTCACTGCCGAATATTTTGGTGAAAAGGCGGAGAAATTGCGTGAGCTCGGCGGCGAATACGGAGCCGCAACGGGTAGACCGAGAAGAGTCGGTCCCTTCGATATCGTGGCGTCGAGATACGGGATTCGTTGTCAGGGGGCAACGGAGATCGCGCTTACCAAGATGGACGTGCTTTCCGGATATGAAGAGATCGAGGTTTGCGTGGCATACGAATTGAATGGCGAGATTATTCACGAATTTCCCTTCATCGATGTTTTGGAGGATTGCAAACCTGTATTTAAGACGGTGAAAGGCTGGAATTGCGATATTTCCAAGTGCCGCAAGATGGAAGATCTTCCCAAGGAGGCAATCGATTACGTGCGTTATTTGGAGGAGGTTTGCGGTTGCAAGATTAAATACGTATCTGTCGGCGCGGAACGCGACGCGTACGTGGAAATGTATTGAGAACGTATAGAAAAGTCCTTGGCATGCCGAGGACTTTTTGCATGAAAGGACAAATTTTAGCTCATCCAAAGCTTGCCTTCGATGTGAATAGGACGGCGGCGGTTTTTGTCAATAGAAAAATCAAAAAGGTATTGACAAAGACGAGGGGATATAGTATAATAAATATGCGAGGTGAAAACATATGGTGAAATATTCCTTGATTGTTCCTGCTTATAACGAGGAAAAAAGTTTAAAACTTTTCTATGACGCGGTGACGCCGATGATGAAGAGCTTGCAGGAAAGTTACGAGATTATTTTTGTGAATGACGGCAGCAGGGATGCGACGAGAGAGATTTTGCGCGGACTTGCAGATTTGGATAAGCGAGTGAAAGTGTGTAATTTTTCTCGCAATTTCGGACAACAGGCTGCCCTTCTTTGCGGACTGGAAAGGGCAAGCGGAGAAGCGATGATCGCCATGGATGCCGATTTGCAAGATCCTCCCGAAGTGGCACTTCAAATGATTGAAAAGTGGAAGGAAGGATATGACGTAGTGCACGGCAAGCGCCGTAAGCGCAAAGGAGAAACGGTATTCAAAAAGGGGACGGCGTTTCTGTTTTATCGTTTTATGCGCAAGATTACGGGGTTGGATATGCCTGCCGATACGGGAGATTTCAAGTTATACGATCGCAAGGTCGTGGATGCCATTCTCTCCATGAAAGAACACGATAGGCTTTTGCGCGCACAGACGACGTGGGTGGGGTTTAAGCAGACGTTTGTGGAGTTCGATCGTCCTGAGCGTGTGGCAGGGGAAACTCATTATACCCTTCAAAAAATGGTGCGGCTGGCGCAATCGGGGGTATTTCCGAACACCGATTACACTCTCACCTTCCCCATAAAGCTCGGAATCTGTTTGGGAGGGTTGAGCGTTGCTTGCTTTATCGCGTTTATCGTGTTGGCTTGTTGCGGCGTGAATTTCGGCGGACTTACGGCGTGGCTGTTCCCGACCGTGGGCGCGTTGTCTGCAATCATTTTGGTATGTCAAGGGGTTGCGAATATACATACGAGCATGATTTATCGTGAGGTGCAAGATCGTCCGAAATACATCGTTGCGGACAAGTATAACTTCGACGAATAAGGAATAAATAAAATTAAGTAAAAACCTGCCCCGTTGGTGAAAACCGACGGGGCAGGTATGCGTTTACATGTTTTGTTTTCTTTGTTTATAGAATGCAATCAGTTTTTTCGAGTCGTCAGCCACACCATAAGAACGGAGATGTCCGCCGGGTTGACTCCGGAAATTCTTCCGGCTTGTCCTAAGTTGAAGGGGCGAATGCGATTGAGCTTTTCTTGTGCTTCGAGACGGAGGCCTTTAATTTCCGTGTAATCGATGTCCTTGGGTAAGAGCTTATCTTCAAGGCGTTTTGCCTTTTCGATGAGTTCGGCGCCTTGCTTTAAGTATCCTTCGTATTTGACGGTGATCTCTGCCGTTTCCAATACGTCTTTTGTATACTCGTCAAATACATGGTATTCACGCATAATATCTCGTAAGGGAATGGAGCGCTTGATCATGTCGGCGTAAGAAACGCCGCCGGTCGGTTCGCTGTATCCGTATTTTGCCAAGAAAGGGGTGGCTTCTTTTTGGGTAACGCGTGTTTGCAATGCCGCCAATAAGCGTTCATATTTTTCTTTGCGCGACAAGTATTTTTGATACCGTTCTTTGCTGACGAGTCCGACTTCTTTTCCCTTTTCGGTGAGTCTGAAGTCGGCGTTGTCTTGTCGCAAACAAATACGGTGTTCGGCGCGAGAAGTCATCATTCGATAGGGCTCGTCCGTGCCTTTGGTTACCAAGTCGTCGATGAGCACGCCGATATAGGCTTCGTCGCGGCGCAAGACGAAAGGGGGGAGATCGCGAAGTTTGAGAGAGGCGTTTAATCCAGCCATCAAGCCCTGCGCTGCCGCTTCTTCGTAACCGCTGGTGCCGTTGATTTGTCCTGCCGTGTACACGCCTTCCACTTTTTTGAATTCAAGGGTGGGCAACACGTCGAGGGTGTCGATACAATCGTACTCGATGGCGTATCCGTAGCGCATGATGTCTGCATTTTCCAAGCCTGCAACGGATGCATACATTTGCTTTTGTACGTCGTGGGGCATGGATGTGGACATACCTTGTACGTACATTTCGTAGGTGTTTGCGCCCTCTGGTTCGATGAAAATTTGGTGCCGTTCTTTATCCTTGAAGCGGACGACTTTGGTTTCGATCGAGGGGCAATATCTCGGTCCCGTCGAGAGAATGGTTCCGTCGTAGAGAGGGGAGCGATCGAGATTGTCCGTGATGATCTTGTGTGTCGTGAGGTTGGTGTAGGTGAGATAACAGGGCATCTTATTTTCGGGGGGAAGGTTGTGCAGAAAGGAGAAAGGATAGATGTCCGTGTCTCCGTTTTGCACTTCGCATTTGGAAAAATCCACCGTGCGCATATCCACGCGAGCCGGGGTGCCCGTCTTGAATCGACGGACGCGGAAGCCGAGCTTGACAAGGCTTTCCGTTAAATGGTTGGCGGGCGCGAAGCCGTTGGGCCCCGACTTTTGCACGACGTGACCTGTAATCGTTTCGCCGTTGAGGTAGACGCCCGTGCAAAGTACGACCGCCTTACAGGGAATGATACCGCCGTATTGAGTTTTTACGCCCGAACATTTTCCGTTTTCGGTGAGGATTTCCGTCGCTTCTGCCTGAATGATTCGAAGATTTTCGGTTTGTTCGAGGGTATGTTTCATTGCCTGATGATAGGCGTTCTTATCCGATTGTGCGCGCAGAGATTGTACGGCGGCACCTTTGCCGACGTTGAGCATGCGGATTTGTAAGGCGGTGTCGTCTGCCACGATTCCCATTTCACCGCCGAGGGCGTCGATTTCGCGCACTAGATGTCCCTTCGCCGTTCCGCCGATGGAAGGGTTGCAGGGAAGAAAGGCGATGCTGTCGAGGTTTAAGGTGAGCAGGGCTGTTTTGATGCCCGTTCGCGCCAAAGCGAGCGCTGCCTCGCAGCCTGCGTGTCCTGCGCCCACGACGACGGCGTCTGCTTCGTATTCAATAAATTCACGTTTATTTGTCATAGTCATAATTTTTCATAAAAATGAATGCGCCGCGCGGCGCAATTCAGAGTTATTGTTTCAAAACGATGTTTTTGATATCGTCGATTTCTTTTGCGATTTTGTCGTTGAGAGAAGCGAGTTTTTCCATCTTATCCCTTGCATAGATAATCGTTGTGTGATCTCGACCGCCCAAAAGGTTTCCGACGGCGACGAGGGGGAGGGAGAGCATTTCGCAAAGAAGATATGCACAGATTTGGCGCGCCTTGACGAGGTCTGCCTTTTTGCCCTTGCCGATGAGGTCGGCTTTGCTCTGTTTGAAATAGTTGCATACGGCAGAAATGATGCTTTCCGCCGTGACGTCTTCCTGTTCCTTGCTTTCGTTTACCGATTCGTTAAGCGCCTTTCTGGCAAGATCTAAGGTGATAGACTCTTCGTGAAGTTTGCTGGCAAAAATGACTTTGGTAAGTCTTCCTTCCAGCGTTCTGACGTCGTGCCCGGAGTCCTGTGCTAAAAATTCGAGCACCTCGTCTGAAATGACGTATTTCTTATCGCTTGCCTTCTTTTTGAGAATGGCGATTTTGGTTTCGATGTCGGGGGGTTGCACGTCGGCGATCATGCCGCCTTCGAATCTCGTTCTCAAACGTTCTTCCAAGGTCGCAATTTCTTTAGGAGGACGGTCGGACGTTAAAACAATTTGTTTGTTTTGCGCCGACAACTCGTTGAAGGTGTGGAAGAATTCTTCCTGCACTTGCGTTTTGTTTTTGAGAAACTGTACGTCATCGATCATCAGTACGTCTACGTTGCGATAATGAGAACGGAAACGTGCGCTGCTCTTTTGTGCGATGGAGTCGATAAACTCGTTCAAAAAGTTTTCGCAAGTGGTATAAAGCACCTTCTTCTCGGGGTGCGTGCGTGCGATCTGGTTGGCGATGGCGTGCATAAGGTGCGTTTTGCCTAAGCCGGATTCCCCGTAAATGAAGAGGGGGTTAAACGTCTCTCCGGGGGCTTCCGCCACCGCTCTTGCTGCAGCGTATACGAATTTGCTTCCCGCGCCTGCTACGAAGGAATCGAACGTAAATTGCTTGTTGATGGGGGCAGATTGGAAGGCGTCGAGGGATTCGTCCTCCTGTTCTAAGGAAAATTCTTCGCTGCCGTCTACGACGAGTCTGAAATCTTTTACCCCCAAATCGCATTTTGCCATCGCGTCGCGAATTTTTTCCGCGTGCTTTTTCATGATGGTGTTGGCACCCAAGGGAGTCTCCGCTTTGAGCACGAGAATTCTGCCCATGATGTCAACGGGTTCTAACGTTTTGATGTACGTGTTGTAAGAAATGGGGGAAACGAGGTTTTGGATACGTTCGCTGACCTGCTTCCAGATGAATTGAAGTTGAGAAAGTTCTGCCATTTGTATTCCCTTTTAAGTAAATTCAATAAAAGTACTTGTCTTTTCGAAAATTATTTGCTATAATTATAATACAAATTTCGAGGAAAAGAAAGCGATTTCAGCAGGTTTTTTTGAGGTTTATGAAAATAAAAAAATTATTTCTTCAAAATTTCAGAAATTACGAACGGGAAAGTTTTGAGTTTTCGGACGGGTTAAACGTTCTGTTCGGTAAAAACGGACAGGGGAAGACCAACTGCGCCGAAGCCGTCTTTTACCTTTGCACGGGTGCGTCTTTGCGGATTCGACACGACAAACAGCTCATTCGTATGGGGGCGAACTGTGCGAATATCGTTGCGGAGGCGGAAAATCGCTACGGAAAAGTGACGATCGAGGCGGATATTTATGAAAATAAACGGGAGATTCGCGTTAACGGGAGTAAAATTCATAAGAACGCCGATTTGATGGGGCATATCAACAGCGTATTTTTCTCCCCCGGGGAGCTTCGCTTGATTCAAGACGGTCCCGATGAGAGACGGCGATTTATGAATATCTCCATTTCTCAAACCTCGTCTGCGTACTATACGGCACTTTTGCGATACAATAAAATACTCGATCAACGCAATACCCTTTTGAAAAATCGCGACGTGGATTTGGTGTTGGATACCCTTCCCGTGTGGGATGAACAGCTCTGTAAATATGCGGCGGCGATCGTCAAAAAACGGGCGGAGTTTGTGGAAAAGCTTACCCCCTACGCCAAGGAATATCACGCCTTTTTGACGGACGGCGAGGAAGAGTTGGGTATTCGGCTTTCTCGCACCTATGAAGGGGAGGAAAGTGAGATTTCAAAGAAGCTTTTGACGAGGCTGGAAAATAATTACGAAAAGGATTTGCATTTGGGCTTTACGACGGTGGGCCCCCATCGAGACGATTTGGAGGTGACGATCGGCGGCGTGGACGCCAAGGCGTACGCCTCGCAGGGGCAAACGCGTACGGCGGCGCTGGCGTTGAAACTTTCCGAGGTGCAAATTTTCAAATCTCTATCGGGGGAGGCACCTATTCTCGTGCTGGACGACGTGATGAGCGAGCTCGACTTGCCGAGAAGAAAAAAGTTGCTTAAATGTATTTCCGAATTGCAAACGATGTTGACTTGCACGCATGCCGAACGAGTGCTGTACGGTGCGCAGTGTAATAAAATTCGTATTGAAAACGGACGGATTAAACGATAAACGAGAGGGGCAGGTATTTATCGAATGAGTATTTGCTTCTTTGATAGAATAAAAATAACCAAACGAGAATAAGAGTTAAGAAGGAAACGATTATGAAAAAGAAACCTACGATTGCGCTGATGTACGATTTTGATAAGACGCTCTGTGATCAGGATATGCAAAACTATACGTTCATTCCGAACCTCAATATGTCCGAAGAAGAATTTTGGAAAGAAACGGATATGTTTGCGAAAAAAAATTATATGGAAGGTATTTTGGGGTATATGTACTACATGAAGTATAAATGCGAGCAAAAGGGGATTCCTTTTACGCAGGCATACCTCCGTTCCATGGGAAAAAACGTCGTCTTTTATAAAGGGGTGAAAAACTGGTTTTCGCGTATCAATCAATACGGAGAGTCGCTTGGGGTTAACATCGAACATTATATCATTTCCAGCGGTTTGAAAGATATTATAGACGGATCGGATATTAAAGACGAATTTAAAAAGATTTTCGCGTGCCAGTATTATTTTGACGCCTCCGGACATGCGGTGTGGCCGAAGATCGCCATTAACTATACTCAAAAAACACAATATATTTTTCGCATTTCCAAGGGACAATACGACGAGACGGATACACGGAAAATTAATGATAAAATGACTGAACGCATCGTACCCTATCAAAATATGATCTACATCGGCGACGGGATCACCGACATTCCCTGTATGACGGTGATTAAGAAATACGGCGGCATTTCCATTGCGCTCTATCCAAAGGGGAAAAAGGATAAGGTCGTGCCCCTGCTTTTGGATAATCGAGTCAACTACATTTGTAACGCCGATTATCAGGAAGGGAGTGATTTGGACAGCACCGTTAAACTCGTTATTCAAAATATGAATATAGTGCATAAGCTGCAACTTAAACAAAAGCATCAGCGCGTAAAAGAATCGAAGAATATCAAAAACGTATAAATTTTATTTTCTCACACATAGTAGTAAAGTATACTATTATCGTATATCATGTCTGCGATGAACGCTAAGGATTACGTGGGACGTTTGCGTGCGGACGGTACATACTGCGGGAGTTGAATTATGCGGAATCGTTTGGCAAAAAAAATAACGGCGCTCGCGCTTGCGGGTGCCTGTTTTCTTTGTGCTTGGAAGGGGATTCCCTTTTCGAAGGCAAGGGCGGACAATCCGTACGGGTGGACGAAAATATCATCTTATACGACCTATTTCAACGAAACGGACAGGGGTAGGTGTGAGAATATCGCGATTGCTGCCACGCTGATAAACGGGATTGCCATTCAGTCGTACGGGGAGTTTTCCTTCAATCGAACGGTGGGGGAACGCACGAAGGAACTTGGTTTTCAAGATGCGAAAATTATCGTTGCGGGGGAATACGTAACGGGAGTGGG
>CAZRAS010000030.1:0-8660 GCA_964598045.1 uncultured Clostridia bacterium
CCCGAATGACGGAGTCAGAGTCCGTTGCCTTACCGCTTGGCGACGCCCCAATATATAGAAACTCGCGTTCCCTTTTACTCATGCTATTCTATCAAACTTTTTATATTTTTGCAAGCGTTTTTATACCGTTTTTCAAACTTTTTTCAAAATTCGGTAAAAATGTCTATTCCCTCCCTTTTTTCGCCCTTCTTTTTCCTCTATACTATAAAAGAATCCTACATTTCCAAAAAACATCAAACAAAACAATGCTCGCTTAACCTCTGTATGGATTCGAAAAAAGACTCTGCATAAAATTCGTAAAAGGAGCACTTTTCTTATGAAACTCAGTCAATTATACGAAAAAAACATCCTCGTCGGAAAAACCTTCCGAGGTGTCTGCCGAGGCGTTGCGCTCTCCCTTAAATCACAATCGGTGAAATACCTGCTCTGCGCAAGCACACAAACACAAACCGCCACCGATTTTTCCGTCGGCATTTCTGCCGTCACGGAAATTGCAGAGGATATCCGTCTTTCCCGACTTCGCCCCTGCTATCCCAAAAACTGCGCAAAAATTTCCATCGGACTCCCCGTCTACTCCTTCGAAGGAGGGTTTATCGGCGTAGTGGAAGATATGGATATGCGAGATTTTGTCGCAACCAAGCTCTACACCGATCGCGGCGCCACCATTCCCATAACGTCCGTATTTGCTTGCTCCGATGCGGTCATCCTGCGTAAAGAACAAGCCTATCCGTTAGGTCAACGCATACCTACCCCCATGCTTTCGTCTTTTACGGACAAATCGGAAGCGCTCGTCACAAAACCGCTTTTGCGATCCGCCATTCGCAACAGATCCCTCATTAAACTCACGCTTTCCCTGCCGCCTTTCAATATGGAAGAGCCCTTTCGAAAACGCCGCTTTTTCTAAACGGCATATTTTGCGGATAATTTTAAAAGACTTGCACACAAATCGTTGACGGCACGCAAATCCTTCGTATCCCAGCGTTCTTTCGCCAGATACAAGGAAAACGCCCGTTCCGTTTCCTCCACTTGCAGCCGCTCGGCGCGCGTAAGCTCCGCTTCTTTCACCTTACTCAACAATTGCCTTGCATAGGCAAGTTTTATCGACTTTTTTAATTCCTCCGAGCCATCCATGTCTGCGTTCAGTGCGCTTTCATCGACTTGAAGAGTCGTATTCAGCCGCATTCGAATATAGCTGTTTTCACGATCGGGAAGGGTGTAACAAAGCCGTCGAGCAATCTCTGTGCGAGCACATTTACACTCCGTAACCCGTCTCTGAACCCAAATTATCGAAAACAAAACGACATATTCGATTCCGATAAACACGAGAAGTAGGGCAAGTGCGGCAAGACTTGCACGCACCTCCGTCCGTCCGAAGAGGATGAACAGGGCAAATCCGCCCGTCAACGCCGTAGCGATTGCAATGAAAAGTCCCGTATCTCGGAACGTACAAGAGAGCACGCCGCCGACGATCAGCAATGCCGTACATACTCCCAGCGAGATGAGTAAAGACATTTCTCCCGCAAAATTTTCCGTTAACCAACTCTGCATAAAAAACCTCCTTTCGAGTTATTTCCCGAACGGAGGTTTTCTTTTTGTCTGTATTCGTCGATTTTTCACCTCTTTCGTCAAATATCCATATCCACCTGAAAACCATGGTAGATACTGATAATCGAACATCGAATGTTCGTCGTCGGAATACGCAAAATTTTCGCTGCCGCCAACCTATAGAGTTCCAGCTGCGGACGATAATGCGCGCGCAAATACGCCGCACTCCCTTTAGAAAACTTATAATCGATAATCTGTGCATCTCCGTCCTCTCCGAGCGCAAGCAAATCGATCGCACCCTGATAAATCATCTCTTCATCCCCTTCCGCCAAAACGGGATCGGCATCCTCACGCTTTGCATACGTATCCTTGACGGGTAAAGAAACCAAAAATTGCTGCTCCTTATACAATCGTTTTCCGCGAAGTCGCACAAATGCAGGGTTGGAAAGAATCTCCGCAAGTTTATCGCTCGAAAGCAAGCCCGATTCAGCCATGCCCTCGTCTTCCACGACTTTTTCCACCAACTCTTTAAGTTCCGTTCGACTTCGCAACGCCCCATTTTCGTCGTAGAGCAAATCAAAATCAAAACGTTCTAAAAACGCGTGATAGGCAACACCCGCTTCCTTGCTCGTCTTGCCATTTCTTTCATACGTCTCCCCTTCGTCAAAGAGTTGACTTCCTTCCTGCACCTCTGTTGTAAAAGGGACAAGAAGCTGCGTCGCCGAGCTTTTTACGGGCAAATTTTCATATCCGTGAAAAGGATACTCCCAAAGAAATGCGTTCATGATTTTTCGAGCAAGCGTTTCATCGGGGCGGAACACGAGAGGTGCTCGATCCTGTTTTGGCAATTCAAACAAATCCTCTTCCTCGATATACTCCTGCCACACGGAAAAATCGGTAAAATCCGCAAACGACTGCGCATACTTAACGTCGGGCAACAGCGTGCGGTTCTTAAAAATCATATGCAATCCGTACTTTGCGCGCGTAAGCGCTACGTAATATAAATTCAAACTATCCGAACGCGAGCTTTCCGATTCGCGACGCTCGTGCAAGCGGCGAAGCACGGTGATATTTTTGGTCATTCGTTCCCCATTGAAAGCAAAGGGCGCCAACCCGTATTTTTCCTCGACGTACACCTCGTCCGGTGCCCCGCGTCTTATGAACGACTCGCTTAAATTATCCACGATAACGATGGGATATTCCAACCCCTTCGACGAATGCATGGTGAGCACCTTCACCGAATTTTCGCCGCCGTTTTCGCTGTAATTAATCTCGTACTCCAAATCCCGCAAACGATCTAAAAACTCGTGTACGCAAAGAGACTCTGGTGTCGTCGACTCCTCGATAAAACGGTGAATTCGTTTGAGTGCCGCATCGCCGTTGACGCGCGTGAGCAAATCCGCCTCCATACGCGTATCCGAAAGAACGCGAAGAAGAAGTTCCCCAGTATCGAGCACACGCGACAGCTTGCGAAGCTCCTCGAAATAAACATAGAATTTACGAAGTTTTTCAGCCGTTGCACCCTTTTCTTCCTCACTATACTTCTTGCATGCTTTACGGAAGGTCGCCTCCTTCGGATAGGCGAGACGAACGTTTGCCAAATCATTCGCATCGCAATTTCCCACGGGGGACAGAAGCGCGCTGCAAAGAGGCACGTCCTGTTCGGCATTGTCAATAAGGGAAAGCAAATCGATAAGCATCTTAATTTCCGAAAACTCACAGATATTGACCGCAGAAGCCGCCGTCACGGGAATGCTTTCGGAAAGTGCCTCCACCGTCTTCTCGATCAACCCTTTTTTCTTACGAGAAAGAACGGCAATATCCGAATACTGCACGGGCACGTACTCCCCCTTATCCGGATCGTAATAGGTAGACGCAAGCTCCTTTCCGATAATTTTGCGAATAAGCTTTGCGGAAGAAGAATCCGAATTTTCTCCACGCTCGACAAACGCAGCCTCTTCCATAACCGAGTAGACACCTCGTTTTTCTATGGTCTGCTCCTTTTCCGTCGGCATAAAGTGCACACACACTCGTCCGTCGTTCAACGAATACCTGCCCCCTCTCTCCATGAAAGAGCCTCGCACGTAATCGACGTCGCATACACGCGGCGTCATCGCTAAGCTGAACTGTTTATTAACGGCGTCGAGTACCTTATCCGAGCTTCGGAAATTGTTGCTCATGTACAGATTTTCCCCTTCGCCCCTCTCAAATTGTGCCTGTTTTTCGACGAAGAATCTGGATTTACTCCCGCGGAAACCGTAAATAGCCTGCTTCACGTCCCCGACGAGAAAAAGATTTTCACCGCTGATGGCAGAAACGATTGCTTCCTGCACGGGATTGACGTCCTGATATTCGTCCACGAAGACATACTCATACTTCTTTTGAATTTCCTTCCGAATTTCCTCATTTTGCAATAAAGCAAGTGCTTTATGTTCCAAATCGTTGTAATCGAGCACGCCGCGTTCCGCTTTCAAACGTTCGTATTTCTCGTCAAAGCGTAGCAGGTATAAGGCGAGTACCTTTGCCGTCTTCCCGGATACACGGAATTTCTCCAGTTCCTCCGCTTCGGAAAGCACCCCGTCCTTCTCGCTGTCCAATCCCCCAACTATTTTTTCCTTCAAAGCCTTGATCCGTTTCGCATGAAAAAGCTTTTCTTCGTCAAGTTTTTTCATCGAATTTGTCGTGAAAGGAGGTTTCTCTACGGCAAGGGCGGAAAAATAATCGGGCGCTGCCATAATCTCTTCCAAATACCCCATCATTTCATCGCAAATCGCGCGCTGGGGTGATTTTTCGTCCTCGGCAAAATAAACACGCTCGCCTTCGACAAGTTCGTAATAATATCGACACTTTTCGTCCAACTTCTTCTTTAAGTCTTTACAAATCTCATAAAAAGTCTTCTCATCGTAATCGCCGCTGCGTATCAAATATTCCTTATAATCCGCACGTGCGCGGAGACTATCGTACGTACTCGTAAAAATATTACGCAGCGTTGAATCGTTGTTTTTTCTCCAATAGACGGAAAGCAGATGAGCAAACTCCTCGCCTCCGAATTCGTATCCCTCTTCCAAAAGCTCGTCCAACGCCTCGTTTTGAAGCACTGTTCCTTCGGCGTCGTCGCCGGCAATAATGCGGAAATTGTTATCCACCCCCACGGCGAAAAAGTGGGTGCGCAAAAGCTTGGCACAGAAAGCGTGAATGGTGGAAATATCCGCCATCGGCACTTTGGAAAGTTGTTCTCTCAACTTCTTGCAATATTCGGGGGAGGCGTTCGGCTCGTTGATGGCTTCGATCAGCGCCTTGCTCAGTTTTTCCTTCATCTGCGCCGCTGCCTTTTTCGTGAAAGTCACCGCCAAAATCTTGCTAACGTCCCCGCCCTCTTTAATTCGGCGAATAATCTTTTCGATCATGACCGTCGTTTTTCCGCTCCCTGCGGACGCGGAAACGAGCGTCTTCCCCTTCGAATCGATTGCAGCCTGTTGCTCTTTGGTATAACTCATGCCTTGCCCTCCCGTTTTTCTTTCGCAATTTTTGCGATGTCGCTCGGTTTTATCGTGCCGGTCTTACGTGTCTTCGACACGCCCTTATTAAAACCGCACATACCTCCGTACTTGCAGATTTCACATTTCCCGTCATAAGGCGTTGCCGCAATAAACCCTTCTTTCAACTCCCGGCATCCTTGCCGCGACACGTGCACCGAATAATCCACAAAATCTCGGAAAGTCTCCTCGTCCATGACGCGCGTCGTATTCGCACTGTTTTTCAAAGCGGACGGGAAGAACTCACTCGTTACCTTCGGATTGTCTTTGGAGAGAGTCGTATCTCCGCATAACACCGCCTCTTCACTTCCGTTCATAAATCCCATCATGCGAAATCTCCCCTCGTCGTCTTTCTTGTAACTGATAACCGCAGGGAAATAAAATACACCGGCAGGTATGCGTTCACCTTTCAGTTCAGACATATACAGTTCCATTTGAATTTTACGACCGGTGTAGTATGCAGCCGCAGAATCGTCGATTGCGCCCGTTTTATAGTCGATAATGCGCACGTACTTGTCCGTGCCGTCCATGCGATCCACCTTACCGTTAAAAAACTCACCGTTTACCCACTTTTCCGTACTTTCCACCTTAAACTTGGAATTTTTAATCTGCCTGTACGCCGCCACGGCAACTTCGGCACTCTCCCTTAAGAGCGTTTCCGAAAAATGCAATCCGGAAGCGGTGTCCTGCTGCATGGCATACACGGACGTCTGCAACAGTGCCGCGCCCTCTTTCATCGCATAATCGCGAAGGGCCTCCTCCGTCTCAAACTCGTCCGTTTTCACCGTCGTCTTTTGAAGCAGCAGATGCACAAAATTTCCCGTATCCATGGAAAGCACCGTCGCCTCTTCTCGATCTTTCAATTTTAAGCCCTTGCTCGCGAAATGACGGAACGGACAATCGAAATAGCTCTCCAACGTGGTGGGGGACACTTTTCCGTCGGAGAAAAAGAGTTCTTCCCCTCGTTCAATGCAGACATGCCCCTCGCGTTCATGCAAATAATCGTCCTTTTCCGTCACACTCAATTTGTCGAGCGCGGTGTAGAGCGAAGAATATTCCAGATTGCTGTCCACCTTTTTCCCCTCGTATTCGTTCTTCTCGATAAGAAGTTGTCGAATGGCAGGCACGGGTGCGGAACAACGATAGACAAAGTCCTGCTTCGCGTACTTTTTTACACGTGTAAACTTCTTTCTTACGTCCGGATTTTCCACGTCGCAAAATAGGGTATCTATATAACGGAATACGTCGCTAAGGGAAGGCTCGCTCCCGTCCGCCGCCAAAGAATAAGTCAGATGAAGTTCGTCCGTAAACGAGCAAAGATTGAGGCAAGCACTCTCTCGTGCACGGAGATTCACCTCTGCCACGGTAGGTTCCAACAACGTTTTCACCTCAGAGAGCAACTTGATTTCCTCGTCCGAAACGATGGCGGTGTCGGTAGACGTTCTGGGCACGGCGTCCGTCATGCCCATCGCAAAAAGAATACGGGCATTTTCGATGCGACTGTCCGTCAAATCTCCGATAAATACCGCGTCCGACTTCAACGGGATGAGGGAAATTTCCGTCGCCTCCAACCCGTCTTTGAGCACCGTTTCAAACTCCGCCACACGCATTTCTTTGCCGCCCGTAAGGAGTTCCGCTTCCGAAAGCACCCGTTCAAGCGTACCGTAAATTTGCGCCAAATATCCCTTTTGCGCCACGTCGTCAAGGCTGTCCGCCAATCCGTTCAACTTCTTCTCCACTTCAAAATCGACGAGAATTTTTCGAACCGCCGCACAATAATCTCTGCCATGCCCCCTATCTTTAATTCCGTTCGTCGCCAAAAGAAGGCGTTTTCGCGCCTCTTCCAAGCTCGGGATATCGAAGAATTGCGTCACCGCTTCCCCCGTTTTAATCGGTCTTTTCGCTCCGCCGCGATAGTTGGCAAATTTCATTAAGTAGTTTCTATATTCGTCGCTCTCACCGAAAAACAGATTTTGCGTAAGCGATTGCACGGACGCAGGAGAGAACCGTTCGCGAACGGTCCGCATGCAGTCAAGCAAAAATCGACTGACCGGATGACGCCGCAACGAGCGTTTTTCATCCACAAAATAGGGAATCCCATATTCTCCCAACGCTTTTTTCAAGGGCAATGAATACCCTGCCACGTCGGATACCAGCACGGAAATATCCCGATAGCGAAGATTAGAATTTTCCGCCATCGCACGGCGAATTTTGACGGCAACGTACTCCGCCTCCGCCTGTTTATCCTCCGCCTCGAAAATATGAATATGTTCCGTGAACGTAGACACGGGGGGCTTCAAGGGATTAAAAAGTCCTTTTCTTAAAATCTCGGCTTCCCCTTGCAACGGCTTGCCCAGCTCGCGAATCTGCACCTTACCGTACTCGCCGCATACTCGATAAAAAGCGTCCGCAGCACGGTTGGTATACAATTCCTCTCCCCCCGCACAGAAAATGCCGATGACGTTTGCACCGCTCTCGCATACCGCGCGTATCGTCTCGCGTGCCTGTGCTGTGAAGGACGGATAACAAAGAAAGAACACGTTCATCTTTTTCAAGCTCTTATCCGCGCGAATACGCGCAGGCAACAAAGAAAGATACTTACTTTCGTCCACGAATCCGTTTTTTCGCAAAAACTCCGTATATCCCTCGTAGATGAGTGCCAAATCGGCGATTTTTTTCTTTAATACGTCGTCGGTAAGCGCCGCACAACCGCTTGCGAGAATTTCAGGGGTGATTTCCGACGCGGAAAGCTGTGCCAGCGTCTCATAAATGCAACGAGCATGATTTCCTATGCCGCCGAGCGTCGTAAAACACTGTAATTTTTTCTCCTTCTGCAGGCGAGTCATCACTTCGCCCACCGCCATGACCGAGCCTTGTTTGCTGAGCACCCGTTCTTCCGTTTTCATAAAACGGGCGAAAGTGGAAACACTCGAACGGAAGGTCCCGCCCAAACGTTTTAAGAGGGCTCGTTCGGCAAGCAAAGTAAGCCTATCCTCGCAGAAAATGAGATTCGTCCCCCCCTGTGCTTCGTAAGCCGCAGCATAGTCTGCCATAACCTCCATACATTGTGACAGCGTGTAAGTTTTTAAGACAGCATTCATTCAAGCCCTCCAAGTCCGTTACGTTTATATTTTCTTATAGTATACCATATTCATCGCCCGAATTTCATCTTTTTCGTCAATATTTTTTAAGAAAACGGCAATTTTTTTTTACAAACGCAAAAAAATGTGCTATACTATAAGAAATAATAGAACAAAGAAACAAAGGATTTATTATGACCGCAAAAAAAATCACGCCTATCGTTGCGCTTGCGCTGACAGCCTCTCTATTGACCGCTTGCAGCAGTGCGCAAAAAATCGCCTTCAATCCTTATTGGAATCTCGACGTTTTCAGTTCCGAAAACATTCACGAAGTCCTGAAATACGACGTACGTTTTGAAAAGGGTTCGGACTACGGCTACGAGCTGGATTACGCCGGCACCTATACGACGACCCTTCAACGCCAAACGACCGCCGAAGGTCATTACTACTATCTGTACAAAACCGAGCTGCTCGTGAACGTTACTTATACGTTGGGCGA
>CAZRAS010000031.1:0-8645 GCA_964598045.1 uncultured Clostridia bacterium
AAACGCCGCCGCAAAGCACTGCTTGTTCGCCGAAAAGGTCGGTTTCCGTTTCCGTGCGGAAATTGGTTTCGAGCACGCCCGCTCTCGCGCCGCCGATCCCTGCCGCATACGCAAGGCCGATATCCCACGCGTCTCCCGTTGCGTCCTGTTCCACCGCAATGAGACAAGGCACCCCTTTGCCTGCCTGATATTCGCTTCTCACCGTATGACCGGGACCCTTGGGCGCAATCATGATGACGTTGACGTTCTTGGGCGGTTTGATACAACCGAAGTGAATATTGAATCCGTGTGCAAACGCAAGCGTCTTGCCTTCCGTAAGGTTGGGTTCGATGCTCTCTTTGTAAAGCTTCGCCTGTTTTTCGTCGTTGATCAAAATCATGATGATGTCCGCTTTTGCCGCCGCTTCCGCTGCCGTCATGACGGTGACGCCCTGCGCTTCCGCTTTCGCCCAGCTCTTGCTTCCCTTATACAGTCCGACGATGACGTCCACGCCCGAATCTTTCAGATTGAGCGCATGCGCATGCCCCTGCGAACCGTATCCGATGATTGCCACGGTCTTGCCGTTCAATTTGTTCAAATCACAATCCTGTTGATAAAAAATTCTATTTGCCATGATATTTTCTCCTTTTTTTGTTTATTGTTTACTATTGTTCGGTAAATAAAGTTTTGCTGCCTCGATCGAGCGCGACAATCCCCGTGCGGCACATTTCCAAAATGCCGAATGGTTCCATAATTTTGACGAAAGCATCGATTTTCGACGGACTTCCCGTCACTTCGACACACATGCCCTCGGCGGTATAATCGATGACGCTCGCACGGAACACGTCCACCGCCGTCATAATATCGTTGCGATTTTTAGAGTCGTTTGTCACCTTAATCAACATGAGTTCGCGTTTCATCGACTCCTCGTCCAACACTTCCACTCTCTTGACCACCAATAGCTTTTTCAGTTGATTGATAAGCTGCGCCTTTACATACTCGTCTCCGCTCATGGAAATGGTGATCCGCGAGTATTCCGAACGTTCCGTATTGCTCACCGTCAACGAGTCGATGTTGAATCCTCTTCGCGTGAACATGGCGGTAACTCTCGTCAAAACGCCCGATTTGTTTTCTACGTATACTGCGATTACAAAATTTTTATTTTCCATTCTTTCACTCCTCTATTACACTTTGGTGATGATATCGCCGATCGCACCACCCGGAGGAAGCATCGGCAATACCAACTCGTCCTTGTCGATCCGCACATCGATGACGGTAGGTTTTCCTGCCTTGATCGCCTCTTCAAACGCCTTCTTAAATTCCACCTGCGTCTCCGCAAGCACCCCTTCCGCGCCAAACGATTTTGCAAGCACCACAAAATCCGTTTTTCTGCCAAGCACCGTCTCCGAATATCGTTTTCCGAAGAACAGCGTTTGCCATTGTCGCACCATACCGAGCACGCCGTTGTTCATCAATACGATGACGACGGGGATTTTGTAGCTAACCGCTGTCGCCAGCTCGTTGAGGTTCATTCCGAAACTTCCGTCCCCCGTGATCAACACGACGGGATCTTTGGTGGCTACATACGAGCCGATTGCCGCGCCCAAGCCAAAGCCCATTGTTCCCAAACCGCCGCTGGACACAAATCTTCTCGGTCCGTCGAATACGGCGTATTGCGCCGCCCACATTTGATGTTGTCCTACATCCGTCACGATAATCGTATTGGGGAGCTTCGCTTTGTTAATCTCATCAAATACCTGCCTAGGGGTAATAGGAACTTTTGCCGCCGCCGCGATCTCTTCTTCAAATCTTTCCTCTTCCTTTTTAAGTTTGTTCACTTGCAAGAGCCAGTCGATATTCTCCTTCTCCTCGCATTTTTCCGCAATGCGTTTGAACGCATCTTCCATATCCCCCACGATGCCCAAATCCACGCGAACGTTCTTATTGATTTCCGCCGAATCGGGATCGAGCTGAATAATCTTGCTCTGTTTTGCGAATTTCGCGATATTCCCCGTGGCTCTGTCCGAAAAACGCACGCCCAACCCGATAATGAGATCGCTTTCGTTCTGTGCCATAGAGGAAGCGTAATGTCCGTGCATCCCCTGCATTCCGAGGAAACGTTCACATTCCTGCGGCACCGCAGAAAGCCCCATAAACGAACATCCGATAACGGCACCGATCTTGTCCGCAAACGCTTCGATTTGCGTACCGAGCCCGAGTCCCGCCGCACCGCCGCCTACGTAAATATACGGTTTCTTTGCCGCCGCGATCATTGCCACCGCTTCGTCGATATAGCTCTCTTTTACCTTTTTCAGGGGGATCTTCTCCACGACGGGTCGGGGTTGATATTCACAAAGCGCCTGCTGTACGTCTTTGGGAATATCGATCAATACGGGCCCCGGTCTTCCGGACTTCGCAATCGCAAACGCTTCACGAACGGTATCCGCCAAATCGGCAACGTCGCTTACGAAATAATTATGCTTGGTGATGGGTAACGTTACGCCCGTGATATAGACCTCCTGAAAGCTGTCCTTTCCGATAAGCGAACAGGGCACGTTGCCCGTAATCGCAACCATGGGTATACTGTCGAGCATTGCCGTTGCAATCCCCGTGACGAGGTTGGTCGCACCAGGGCCGCTCGTCGCCAAACACACGCCCACCTTGCCCGTCGCGCGGGAATAGCCGTCCGCAGCGTGCGAAGCGCCTTGTTCGTGCGCCGTCAACACGTGTTTGATCTTATCCCTATATTCGTATAAAGCGTCGTAAATGTCGATAACCTGTCCGCCGGGATAGCCGAAAATATCGGTCACGCCCTGCTCGATCAACGTTTCTATCAAAATTTGCGCTCCTCTTAACTTCATATTCGATTACTCCTTTTTCAACATTTTATTCACAGCCGAGACAAGCGCCCGAATGGACGACGTCATAATATCGCTGTGGATCCCGACTCCCCAATACGTCTCTCCGTCCGCCGAAATGCTGACGTAGGACGCCGCTTTCGCCGTGGATTTTTCTTCCAACGCATGTTCGACGTAACTTTCGAAAACGTATTCTTTGTCCGTAATTCGTTTGATTGCCGTAGACACGCAATCCAAGCGTCCGTTCCCCTCTACCCAAACGGTATGCATCTTTCCAAGGTATTCCATTTCCACCTTAGCCGACACCAGGTATGCGTCCACATCCTCATAGACCGCATTGACGAATTTGAGCGTATCATGCAAATTGACGAAATCGCGTAAGAATACGTCATGCACTTCCGCCGGGGAAAGCTCTTTATGCGCATGATCGGAAATACTCTTAATATGATATCCGAACACCTCGCGCATCTTGGGAGGCAAAACAAGTTTGAACTGCGTTTCGAGAATATAGCCGATTCCCCCCTTCCCCGACTGGGAATTGATGCGAATGACATCCGCTTCGTATGCCCTACCGACGTCGCCGGGATCGATGGGCAAATAGGGAACCGTCCATGTGTCTCCACCCCTTTCCGCGCGATATTTCATTCCCTTCGCAATCGCATCCTGATGAGAACCCGAAAACGCCGCAAAGACAAGCGCGCCGCTGTACGGTTGTCGCTCGTTCACCTTCATTCGCGTAACACGTTCATACACCTCGGTGATAGCAGGCAAATCGGAAAAATCGAGTTCGGGATCGATCCCTTGCGAATACATATTCAAGGCAAGCGTCACGATATCCACGTTGCCCGTGCGCTCCCCGTTTCCGAAAAGAGTCCCCTCCACGCGTTCGCCGCCGGCAAGCAATCCCATCTCGCTATCCGCGACCGCGCATCCGCGATCGTTGTGCGGATGCAGAGAAAGCACGACGTGTTCCCTATATTTCAAATGTTTGCTCATATACTCCACTTGGTTGGCGTACACGTGAGGCATCGAATGCGAAACGGTGACGGGCAAATTGACGATGACCTTATCCTCTTCCGTCGGCAGCCAAATATCGAGCACGGCATTGCAAATTTCTGCCGCAAACTCGGGCTCGGTACCCGTAAAGCTTTCGGGAGAATACTCAAAAGTGATCTTCCCCTTGGCGTTTTTCTTATACGTTTGACAGAGCCTTGCCCCCGCAACGGCAATATCCACAATTTCCTGTTTGGAACGGCGGAACACCTGCTCGCGCTGGGCAACGGAGGTAGAGTTATACAAGTGCACGACGGCGTGTTTCGCCCCTTCGATCGCCTCAAAAGTCTTGGCGATGATATGCTCGCGCGCCTGAGTGAGCACCTGAATGGTGACGTCGTCGGGAATAAGTTTTTGTTCGATCAACGTTCGACAAAATTCGTATTCCGTCTCGCTTGCGGCAGGGAAACCGATTTCGATTTCCTTGAACCCGACTTTGCACAAGAGTTTGAAAAATTCCAATTTTTCTTCCAAACTCATCGGAATGACAAGCTCCTGATTGCCGTCTCGAAGATCCACACTGCACCAAACGGGCGGTTTTTCGACGAAAGTCTTTTTTACCCAATCCATCTCCGCGCTTGGAGGGTTAAAATATTGTTTTTTGTATTTTTGACTATTTTTCATATTTTCTCCTATCGATGGGGGAAGCCTGTCAAGGGTAAGGAAATGATTCCCCTGCAGGATGCCACGATCAAGCGTATTGCCCCTCTCCGTGTTTTCTCGACGGCGACCTTTGTTTGGCTTGCATTCACCCGTGCAACACCCGATTCTCCCCATGTTTATACGCCGATTGTATAAAAAATCGCCCCTTTTGAACGCAATAATTGCGTTCAAAAGAGACGAAAACATTCCGCGGTACCACTCTTCTTGGCGATTAAATCACCCGCTCATCCTTCTCTGTCACGGGAGAACCCGTCCGAATCTACTTAGCTTTTCTTTGCCGTTCTCTCGGCAGCTCGGGGAGGAGATATCTTCCGTACGCCGTATCGACTCACACCAACCGCCGACTCTCTGAAATTCAACGCAGTACGAAATTTTTTCCCGTCATAGCCTTTCTATAATAACAGTATTTTACTTTATTTTTTGAATTTTGTCAATGATTTGAGCTTAATTTTTCAAAGAAGTCTCTCTCTTTTTTCAAAGCTTATACACCCAGCCGAACTCGTCTTCGATCTTGCCCCATTGAATCCCTGTAAGCAGATCGTACAGCTTTTGCGTAACCTCTCCGATTTTGCTCCCTCCGATGACGTACTCCTTCTCCCCGATGGCAAGCTTTCCGATAGGCGACACCACCGCCGCCGTACCGCAGCCCCACGCCTCTTCGAGCTTTCCGTTCTCCATGGCGTCTACAAGTTCGTCCAGAGAAAGCAGTCTCTCACACACGCGATATCCCTGCGCTTTGAGCACTTCGATGCAACTCTTTCTCGTAATGCCGGGCAAAATGGAACCGGTAAGCTTAGGCGTGACGATCTCCCCGTCGATCTTGAACATGACGTTCATCGCCCCCACTTCTTCGATATATTTCCGTTCCACACCGTCCAACCACAGCACTTGGGAATATCCCTTTTTGGCTGCCTTTTCGCCTGCGCGTGTGCTTGCCGCATAGTTGCCGCCGCACTTTGCGTATCCCGTACCGCCGCGCACCGTGCGCACGTCCTCGTCCTCGATCATGATCCCGACGGGATTGATTCCCTCTTTATAGTAACTGCCACTCGGCGAAGCGATCAGCATAAACGTCGCGTTCTTCACCGAATGCACCCCCAAAGATTCGTCGTTTCCAAACAGGAAGGGACGAAGATAAAGGGATGTCCCGAACGATTTCGGCACCCATCTTTCCTCCGTTTTGACAAAGGTAGTGATCAGCTCGAGCATATCTTTCTCATCCATCTGCGGTAAACTCATACGTTCTGCAGAGTTATTCATGCGCTTGACGTTTTCCGTCGGTCGAAAGAGCTGTACGCCTCCGTCCGCTCTCCGATACGCCTTCAACCCCTCGAAGATTTCCGCGCCGTAATGCAGCACAGTCGAAGCGGGGTGAAGGGAAATTCTTCCAAAAGGCAGAATTCTTGCATCCTGCCACCCCTTTCCCTCACTCCAATCCACAAGCAACATATGATCGGTGAACACTTTTCCGAATCCAAGCTGTTCCTCAGGCGGCATCACACCGGGCGTTGTCGTTTTCGTAATTTTAATTTCCATATCTCCCTTCCCCATTAATTATGATAATCACTCTTTTGAATAAAAAAATCGATTTACTATTAAATTATAGAATACGGATATCATATCACACTCCCTGCCGTTTGTCAAGAATTCGGCGATTGATTTTCACGGAAATTTCATCTTTACGGACCAATTTTTTCAAATCTTCGGTAGACTTTTTCCATTTATTATGATATAATAAATATGATATGTTAAAAGCGTTATTCGTAAAACTTAAAGAAGCCACGACGTCCGTATTGCCCGTGGCAATCATCGTGTTGATTTTGAACTGTACTCCACTCGTCAATTTCGAATGGTGGGAGACGATCGTTTTCATCTGTGCGTCCATCGCCCTGATCCTCGGGATTTCCCTTTTCAATCTCGGCGCGGACTTAGCCATGACGCCCATGGGAGAACAAATCGGCTCCACCCTTCCGAAATCGGGAAAATTCAAAGCACTTCTCATCGTTTGCTTTGTTATGGGACTGTTCATCACGATTGCCGAACCCGACCTGTCCGTACTCGCATCGCAAGTAGCAGAAGTCATGGACGGCACCGTGCTTACCCTTTCCGTCGGTATAGGCGTCGGGATATTCCTCGTTTTGTCTATTCTTAAAGTCGTCTTTCGAGTGAATCTGTCCCAAATGCTCACCTTCTCCTACATGCTCCTGTTTGCTTTAACCTGCCTTGTTCTCGTCAGCGGTAACGCAAACTTATTACCCCTTGCGTTCGATTCGGGCGGCGTCACGACAGGCCCCATCACCGTGCCTTTTATCATGGCGCTCGGCATGGGTGTTTCGTCCACTTTGAGCGATAAAAAAGACGGAGAAGCGAGCTTCGGATTTATCGCCCTCTGCTCCGTCGGACCTATGCTTGCCGTCATGCTTTTGGGCGTATTCGCATCCAACGACATCACCTATGTCCTTCCCGACTATTCCATGGATCTTAGCACGATTTCCTTGAAACTCGGTCAGACGATGTACGAAGTGGCGATTGCATTACTCCCCATCGTTGCTTGTTTCTTCATTTTGCAGATCCTGTTTATCAAGCTCCCGAAAAAGCGTATCATGCAGATTATCGTCGGCATCTTCTACGCATTCTTCGGACTTGTCATCTTCCTCGTTGCCGTCAGCGTCGGTTTCATGCCCATCGGCTATAAACTGGGTGTGGAACTCGCAAGCGCCGATGTCTCCCCCGTCCTTTTGACGATTATCGCGTTCATACTCGGATTTGCCGTGGTGTTGGCAGAGCCTGCCGTTCACGTCTTAAAAAGACAGGTGGAAAGAGTAACGGGCGGTGCCGTCAGTCAGCGTTCGATGCTCATTGCCCTCTCCGTGGGCGTAGGTTCGTCCATCGCACTGTCCGTTATACGTGTGATCTTCGATTTCAGCATTCTTTATTATATCATTCCCGGATATTTCATTTCTTTGGGACTTTCCTTCTTTGTTCCGAAGCTGTACACGGCAATCGCATTCGACTCGGGCGGCGTAGCGAGCGGTCCTTTGACCTCGACTTTCATCCTCCCTTTCATCATCGGAATTTGCTACGTACTACAAGGGGAAGGAAAAATTCTCGCAGACGCTTTCGGGATGGTCGCATTGGTCGCCATGGCCCCCCTGATCACGATTCAAATTCTCGGATTCCGTTCGGTTGCTTCCAAACGACTCCGCGAGCGCATTTCCATGCGCAGACTGCTCGATGCAGACGACGAGCAAATCATCCATTTTATGTAAAGGAGGCACACAGGTATGCGTTTACTTGATAAATTCAAGAAAAAACAAGCAACGGACACTCCGACGAAACAAACAAAAACAGAATCGCTCAAAACGGATTTCAAAAAATTAAAGTTACTTGTCACGGTAATCGATCATCAAAAGACGGAATTTTATCTCGACTATTTGACCTCCCTCGGTGCAAACTTTCAAACGGCAGTTGCCGCAAAAGGCACGGCGACGAGCGACACTTTGTATCTGCTCGGATTGGAAGAATCGGATAAAAACGTCTTATTCAGCGTGATTCGAGAGGATGCTGCCGAAGAAATTCTGCAAGGGTTAGAAGAAAAATTCCAAACCATTCGAGGGGGCAAAGGCATCGCCTTCACCATCCCCTTGACGAGCGTCATCGGCGTCGCGATCTATCGTTTTTTAAGCGACAATCGCACAAAATAAGCTGCCAAAAAAGTAAAGACGCCGTCCCATCATAAAAATAAGGAGAACTATTCATATGGATTATCAACACGAAGCGATTTTTTGTATCGTCAACAGCGGTTACAGCGAAGCCGTTATGGACGCAGCCAAAAAACTCGGTGCACGCGGCGGCACGATCATCAATGCGCGCGGCACTGCCAACAAAGAAGCGGAAAAGATTTTCAACATCACCATTCAACCCGAAAAGGAAATTGTCATGATTCTCGTCCCGTCCGCTCTCAAAGACGATATTTTGCACGCTCTGTATAAGGAAGCGGGATTGGATACCCCCGGTCAGGGGATTGCATTCGCTCTGCCCGTAGACGCCGCCGTCGGACTTTCCGACAACGACGCGAAGTAAGCGTATTTT
>CAZRAS010000032.1:0-6919 GCA_964598045.1 uncultured Clostridia bacterium
ACTACTTATTCGAGGATAGAACGGTGTTGGAAAAAGGCAAAAGTATCACGTTGATCTTTTTGCTGTTGGATATTTCCTTTCTCGTTTCTTGGTTCATCGGAAAATACATCAACATTTTTGCACGTCCCGTGGCGTTTACGGCGCTTATGGCGTTTGTGCTGATCGGGCGGCGGTCGGGGATTTTTCTCAATATTATCAGTGCGCTGCTGATTTTCGTGGCGGACACCTTTGCAAACGGAGTTTCGGCAGGGAACGCCTACTATTCGTCTTTGATCATCGCATTCTCGGCAGGCATGTTTGCCATCTTCTTTTGCAATCGTGCACGTACCCGTTTGCATATTGTCGGCGTGGGGATTGCGATCGTCGTTCCCGTGGATTTCACCATTGCGCTTTTGGAAATTTCTACCTTCGTGGAAGGCTCTACGGGGGCGTTGAACGCCTTCAGCAGCATTCTTATGCACATGGGCTTCGGTTTGTTCGGCGGCGTAATGTCTGCCATTTTATTCTTGGCGCTGTTGCCGTTGTTCGAAGTTGCGTTTAATTGTTTGACGATCTATCGTTTACGCGAATTGACAAGCTCGGATGCGAAGGTGTTGAGAAAGCTCAAAGAAGAAGCCCCCGGTACGTATAACCATTCCGTGGTTGTGTCACAGCTTGCGGAAGCGAGTGCGGCGGCGATCGGAGAAAACGTGGACTATGCAAGGGCGGCGGCGATGTATCACGACGTAGGCAAACTGCACAATCCCGAACATTTCACGGAAAATCAAGGGGAGTATAATCTTCACGACGAGCTGACGCCCGAATTGTCGGCGGATATCATTCGTTCGCACGCAAGGGACGGGTACGCGTTGATTAAATCAAATCATCTGCCTGATTTCTTGGCGGATATCGCATTGCAACCTCACGGCACGATGCCCATTCGTTATTTCTACGCAAAGGCGTTGAAAATGACGGACGGGGAGTTGAATATCGAGGACTTCTCTTATATGGGCCCCAAACCGCAGACCAAACTTGCGGCGATCATCATGATTGCGGACGCGTCGGAAGCGGCAGTGCGTGCGGCGAATGCCAAAAAACCGGAGGACGTCGAGCGCGTCATTCGCGGAATTATCGAAGAGCGTATGGATTTGGAACAATTCTCCGAATGTGATATTACGATGGTCGAGCTGACGAAGATTCGTCAAGCGCTTGTGAATACGTTGTCGGGTGTATATCATCATCGTGTAAAGTATCCGACGATCAAATACAAGCATACGTCGAACGGAGTTACGAAGGGGGAGAACGTATGAAAGATTTTGTATTGCTTTGCGAGGCGGAAGAATTTCCCGAGGAGCGCGTTCACGCGTTGGAATACGCGTTGCAGGGCTTTGTAAAAACGGATGTACCTTTGTGTGTGGAGTTCGTATTCGTGGACAACGAGGAGATACAACGTTTGAACCGCGAAATGCGCAATATAGACAAAGTGACGGACGTATTGAGTTTTCCGTCGTTGGACGGGATTAAAGGTCAAGCTATACGCTGCGCCGATTATCCGTATGATATCGACGAGGACGGGAGATTAATGTTGGGCTCGGTTGCGGTGTGTTGCGATCGCGCGAGAGAACAGGCGGAGGAATACGGACACTCCTTTGAACGGGAGCTGCATTATCTGTTGGTGCACGGAATCATGCATTGCTTGGGCTACGATCATATGACGGAGGACGAGAAGACGGAGATGCGCGCGCAGGAAGAATTGATTTTGGATAAGCTCGGAATTCGGCGAATTTCGGATGCGTAAACGAAGGACGTTTTCGCATCCGGTAGGGCGAAAGGGAAAAGAGTAAGGCGGCAAAATAAGGAAATGTCGCAAAGAACACGGAAAAGAACAGGAGTATTGTAAGAAGAATGAGAAGCGGATACGTAGCCGTTATCGGCAAGGCAAACGCAGGCAAAAGCACGTTGATCAACGTCATGGTCGGAGAAAAAGTTTCTATCGTTTCTCCCAAGCCTCAAACGACGAGAGATCGCATTTTGGGGGTACTTACCGAGGAAGACTATCAAATCGTCTTCGTGGATACCCCCGGTATATACAAGGCAAGAAACGCACTCACCGACATGATGATGCGCACCACGGATATGAGTGCGAAATCGGTGGATTATATCCTCTTCGTCCTCGACGGACACGAAGGGGTGAAACAGGAGGATTTTGAGCTGATCAGAAAGTATCGAGCGCTCGGAATTCCCATGGCGGTGGCATATACGAAAATCGACATCATGCCAAAGGAAAATATTCCTTTGGATATGGCGAAATTTGCCGACGAAGACATGGATATCGACGTATTTCCCGTTTCGGCGCGTAAGGGAAAGAACGTTCGTCAGTTAAAAGAGTTTCTCGTGAAACAAATGCCCGAGGGCGAGAGAGTTTTCGTCGACGATATCGTGTCGGATAAGAGTGAAAAATTTATGATCGCCGAGATTATGCGCGAGAAGATTTTGCTTAAATTCGATAAGGAGATCCCCCACGGCATTGCGATCGTCATCAACACGTTCGAACGGCAAGATAACGGCGTGTACGATGTTAATTTGGACATCGTTTGCGAGCGTGCCAACCACAAAGCAATCTTGATCGGAAAACAGGGCAAGGCAATCAAGGAAGTGTCCTCGTTTGCCCGTCAGGACATGGAAAAATTTTTGGGTGCGAAGGTGTTTCTCACAACGTACGTAAAGGTCAAAGAAGACTGGCGTGATAAGATGAACCTTATCAAGGAATACGGCTACGAGGAATATCGGGAATAATCGGCGTATTTTTTCCTCACACTGTGGATGGTCGGAGGACGTTTGCAGGTGTATGAGAAAACGAGTACGCAATCGAGCGTCTGTCGATCGAAGGGGGACGCTATGCACGATAAAAAACAGGAAAACGGCGCCGCGAAGATGGCGTGGAGGCTTTTTGAAAAGACGGGGAGCATCAGTTATTATATGCTCTATTACGACTTGATGAGAAAAGATTGAAGGAGTGCCATAAGAGGATAATACGAACACGCTCGCAATACGTTGCGGAAAATCGGGTTCGCTTTATTTCTTATGGGATAGAAACAGGACATACCATGGAGATAAAAACGGAAGGGATTGTATTGCAGTCCATTGATTATAAGGATAACGATAAAATACTCACCATTTTTTCTCCTTCTATGGGGAGAGTGACCGTAGGAGCAAAGGGGGTAAAAAAAAGCAAAGCAAAGCTTAATTTTGCCGTTCAGCCCTTTTGCTTTGCCGAGTACGTTCTTGCGGAAAAAGGGGGGAGGTATACCCTCACGGGCGCCTATTTGCACGAGAGTTTCTTTTCCTTGCGCAACGACATCGTGCGGTTTTACGCCGCTTGCGCGCTTGCGGAGATTTGTCTTACCGTTCTTTACGAAAACGAGGAGTACGAAGGGGTGTTTATCGGGCTTATCGAGAGTCTCAAAGCACTTGCGTTGTCCGAGGACGATCCCGCGGAGGCGGTTGCTTCGTTTACGTTGATCGTGCTTCGTGAGAGCGGATATCCCGTTGACCTTGGCTATTTCGAGGAGTGTGAGGGGGATATCGGCGACAAACTTTGGTTTGATTTTGCGGACGGAAAGTTTACCAACTTTGAAAGATGCACGCAAGGGGAACGTGCCAGTCTTTCTACCTATCATCTTTTGCGCAAATGCGCAGGACTCACCTATGCGGAGGACGTTGCACAAAAGGGCAGAAAACGCGCCCTGCGCCTTTTGAAGGCGTATCTCTGCGAAAAAACGGAGGCGAAGTTCGAAAATCTGGGCGAGCTGATTCGTCTCATAGAAGACTAAAAAAGGAGCCTATTATGGCAAGAATTGCAAAGAAAAAGGAAACAACTAAGGAAACGGCAGTCGTCACACGCGCGGAAAAGAAAGACGCGACCAAGAAGCTCATTCGCGAGATTTTAGCGAAAAAAACGTTTAGACACAACGAGCTGATCGACGAGGTGTCTAAGGCGTACACCGAACGTTACGGAGAGGAGTCCGACAACGTAAACGACGTCAAGGGCAGGGTAGGATCTGTGCTCGACATTATGAAAAAAGAGGGAGACGTGGTGCTTGACGGGGGCGTGTATGCGTTGAAAGCGCGTACGGAATCGTTTGCGGAAGAACCTGCCGTTGCACAAACCGTAGAAAAAAACGTAGAACAGTCCGTGGAAAAAGCGGAGAAATCCGCACAGCTGACGGTGGAAGAGGTGTTGCCGGTTGTGGAAGAAAAACCCAAAAAACGCGGCAGAAAACCCAAAGCAAAGACGGAGACGGAAAAGGTGAAATCGACCGAAGAGCCAAAGACGGAAGAAGGGAAAGAAAAAGAGGTCGTTCCTGCTGAAATCGAGGGGAAACCCGCGCCTAAAAAGCGTGGCAGAAAGCCTAAGATCAAAGTGGAGGAAGCGCCGATCCTTTCGCCTTCCGAAAATGTAAAGGAAATACCTATGGTTGAGGTGAAATCGGAAGAAATCACGGAGATGCTTGCGAAACAGCCTGTAAAAGAACAAGAAAAAGAAGGGGCGGAAAACGTCGTGGAAAAACAGGCGGAAACGCCTGCGGAAACACGTTCCGACGTCAAAACGGAAGAGCCTTCGTTTGCGGAAGTGGTTCGAAAAGAGGAAAATCGACCTGTTTTGGATATGAGCTTTTTGCTCGAAGCCGTTAAACCGTCCAAAGAAGGAGTACTTAACAAAGAACAATCGAAAAAACAGCTCGTTAAGACGGAAAAAGCAAATACGGAAAATACGGAAAAGGCGGAGAAAAAACCGCTCGTTACGGAGCAAAGACAAGAGGAAAAGAAAGCCGAAAAACAAGAGGCAAAAATGCCCGTCGAACAGGAGACGAAGCCGTCTGTCAAGCAGGAAGAGAAATCGCCCGTCAAGCAGAAGATCGAGTCGGTCGTAAAACAGGAATCCAAAGAACCCAAACAAAGCGTGAAAATGCAAAACGAGCCACCCATGGCTACATCGAACGTGCGGAAACTTTCTCAAGGCGTCGCCCTTAAAAAGGAAAACAGGGGAGCTAAAACGCTTACGTCGGAAGAGAAATTGCGCGATCGTTTTTTAAGCAAACTTCGTTCGCTCGGCGGCGATTATTTTGAATATTATTCGGTGTATCTTTTGGAAAGATACTCCATGAAAAACGGCAGACGTTTAGAGGGCTTGCGCGTGAGCGGCGGCGAGCGTGACGGCGGCATCGACGGGGAGATCGAACTCACCGATAAATTAGGATTTAGAGAGACGATTTACATACAGTCGAAAAATTGGAACCCCGAAAAGGGGGACGAGAGACTGTGGGTTGTCGGCGAGACGTTGTTGCAACAATTTATCGGGGCGTGCGCTTGCAGACAGGCGAAGGAAGGCAGACAAAATTGCCGCGGTATCTTTATTACGACGTCAAGATTTACGCCCGAAGCAAAACGTATACTGGATACTATGTCCGATAAGATCGTCGGATACGACGGTGAGGAAGTATTCGAGGCGGCGAAGGAATGTTCGTTCGGACTGATTCGAAAAAACGGACAATGGACGTTGGACGAGGATTTGCTCTCGGGCACGAAAGCGTTTTTTAATTTGTAATCGAAATCACGAAAACGGGGCGACCGAATTGCAAAATTGCAGGTTGCCCCGATATGTCATAGAGGTAGAATATGTATAACGAACAGGCATATCGTTTGGGCAGTAAACGCTCGGCGATACGAGAAATTTTCGAATACGCCAAAAAACGAGGAGAGGAGATCGGTGCGGAAAACGTGTTTGATTTTTCCATCGGCAATCCTTCCGTTCCTGCACCCGACGCCGTGAACGAGGTAATCGCTCGGCTTGTGAAAGAAACGCCTTCGGTGGAGTTGCACGGTTACACTTCCGCACAGGGTGATAAAAAGGTGCGTGACGCGATTGCGACGAATTACGTTCGTCATTTCGGCGTTCCGCTTTCCGGGGACGATTTGTATATGACTTGCGGCGCGGCGGCTTCGTTGACGGTGACGCTGCGAGCGCTTGCTTGCGAGGGGGACGAATTTATCGTGTTTGCCCCGTATTTCCCCGAATACGCGGTATTTATCAAGGGCGCAGGCGGAAAACTGACGGTGGTAAAGTCGGACGCAAGGACGATGTTGCCCGATTTTGAAGAGCTTGAACGGGCGCTCAATCCCCACGTGAAGGGGGTACTGATCAACACGCCCAACAATCCGTCGGGGGTGGTGTACGGCGTAGAGACGATGAAAAAGCTGGCGGAAATTCTCAAACGCAAATCGGAGGAGTACGGTGCCCCGATTTATCTGATTTCGGACGAACCCTATCGAGAACTCGTATACGACGAAGACAAGATTATGCCAAGTCCGATGGCGTATTACGAGAATGTGGTGGTGTGTTATTCCTATTCCAAATCGCTGTCTCTGCCCGGTGAACGTATCGGATATATTGCGGTATCGCCGCAGATGAAGGAACGTAAAGAAGTGTATGCCGCGGTATGCGGCGCCGGACGGGAACTCGGTTTTGTATGCGCGCCTGCACTCTTTCAAAGGGTGGCGGCGGAGTGCGACGGTATGACGGCGGATTTGAGCGTGTATAAACGCAATCGGGATTTGTTATACAACGGATTGAAAGAGTGCGGATTTACCTGTTTGTATCCGGACGGCGCTTTCTATCTGTTTATGAAAGCGGAAGGAGAAACGGCGGCGTTTTGCGAGAAAGCGAAAAAATATGAATTGTTGCTCGTAAACGGTGCGGATTTCGGTGCGGACGGTTGGGTACGCATCGCGTATTGCGTGCAGACGGAACGAATTGAAAAAGCCTTGCCTCTTTTTCGAAAACTTGCACGCGATTGCGGATTGTAATGATTTGGAGTGAGGACATACGTAGCCCTTATTTCAATTCTTTCCTTTATATGTAAGGAGACGACGGATGTAT
>CAZRAS010000032.1:7019-8629 GCA_964598045.1 uncultured Clostridia bacterium
CTCAGCCGCCCCTGTGTAAGGGGATAACGGATGTATGTGCTACTCTCAGCCTCTCCCTGTGTAAGGGGAGGTGTCGCGGCAAAGCCGTGACGGAGGGGTTGAAGAAAAAAGAAAGAGGAAAGAAGAAAGCCGACAATCCCTCAGGCGACAGCTTCGCCGACTCCCTTTGCGTAAGGGAGCAAAAAAAGAGAAAAAAGATCGCTGTCTATAAAATTTTTATTTTTCTTAAAAAAACTTTTAAAAAACCTTTCAAAAAAGATTGACAACCCTCCGAAAGTGTGTTAAACTAATCATACGCACCCGAAGAGGGGTGTAATTTTTTGTATGGAGTTTTTATTATGGCAGTTAAAACGGCAAGAAACAAAATTACGTTTGAATGCACCGAATGCAAGCATAGAAATTACGACAGTATTAAGAACAAGAAGAACGATCCCGACAGATTGACTCTTTCCAAATACTGCCCGTTCTGCAAAAAGCACACAGAACACAAAGAATCCAAATAATTCTATTTAGCGTTCGCGCCAAGGGAAACTTTTGGCGTAAACGCGCATGAGGTATCAAATGGCAAACGAAACCAAAACCCAAAATCAAACGACCAACGCAACGAAGGCGAAAAATAAAAAGCCCGGTTGGTTCCGTCGTACATGCGCAAAAGTCAAGGAAACCTTCTCCGAACTCAAGAGAGTGACCTGGCCTAAATTGCCTACCGTTTTTGCGACGACGGGCGTCGTTCTCGCCGTTACGGCCGCATTCTTGGTGGTAGTAACGGGTGTGGACTCCCTTTTGGCTATATTGTTAGAGCTTATCTCGTAATTTCGGAGGAAAGGATATGCCGATGAACGAAGAACCCAAGTGGTACATTCTTCATACCTATTCGGGTTATGAAGCGATGGTAAAAGACAGCCTGGAAAAGTTGATCGAAAACAACAATTTGGGCGATTATATCGTCGATTTGAAAATTCCCATGGAGCAGGTCGTTGAAGAAAAGAACGGTAAGCTGAAAGTGGTGGAAAGAAAGCTGCTTCCTTGCTACGTGTTCATCAAAATGATCTACACCAACCAAATTTGGTATTACGTAACGAGTACGCGAGGCGTAACGGGATTTTGCGGCCCTCAGGGACGTCCTATCCCCATGAAACCCGACGAGATCCGTAAGATGAAGCTCGAAGTGCCCACAGTGGACGAGACGTTCAAAGTCGGAGACAGCGTATCCATTGAAGACGGTCCTTTGAAAGGCTTCTTGGGTACGATTAAAGCGGTGAACCCTTCGGCGAAGAAGGCAACCGTTTCGACGACGATGTTCGATCGTACTACGGACGTAGAAGTGGAATTCATTCAAATCCAGAAAGTGGAAGCTCCTTTACCCGAAACGACGGAAGTAGAGGAAGAAAACAACAACTAATTCGTTAATAAGTGGGAGAGGCGTCAAATCTTTTCAGGGCGTCTTGTATAACCACTAAGGAGAAATATATTTATGGCAAAGAAGATTACAGCAGTCGTAAAATTGCAACTTCCCGCCGGCAAGGCAACTCCGGCCCCTCCCGTAGGTTCCACCCTTGGTCCCTTCGGTATCAACCTTCCCGGCTTTACCAAGGAATTCAACGCAAAGA
>CAZRAS010000033.1:0-8619 GCA_964598045.1 uncultured Clostridia bacterium
ATATGAAAATTTAATTTAAGCAAAATAACTTACACACTTTGCTTGACATTCCCTCTTAAATGCCAAACCCTGCTGCCTGAAAGGAATTTTGAAAACTTGAAAGTCAAATCCGCTTCCGACGGCGAGTATTTACTGTCAAACGTAACATAAAATTCGTACACATTCCCCTCGACAAGTGCAAACCCACCGCTCGGGATATTTGTTAAAGAATATGATGTTTCACGAACGGTGTAAGTGTCGTTCAAAGTGAAGTCGGTATAAAAAATGCTCTTGCTGTCGCCTGTCACACTAACCGAAAAATACACTCTTACCCACGTTCCGTTTTCGCTTTTCTTTTTGCCGCAATATAAACCGCTTTCGATTTTCGTTACCGTCACAGAAATGCCGCTAAGCTTATGCGTGTCGCCGATACAGTGTACATCGCTTTTCGAACTTGACGAGCTATCCACTTTTTCGGAGCTGTCTGTCCCCATTGAAAGCGAACAACCACAAATGCCAATCGTCATTAAAATTACAAGAATAAAACTTAAAATCTTTTTCATCATTCGTCCTCGTCGTATAAAATTCGCATAGTTGTATCCTCGTTTTCTTTCAATTATAGCACTTATTCTCAGTTCTTTTGCCTTTTTAGAAACTTCATCTGCGGTCATTGAATTCATCTTTTCTTGTGCTTTAGCTTTAATTGCTCTTTCTTCTGCTTCTGTCAACTTGATTGCCATAAAAAATCCTCCGTAAATAAAAAAGTGCGTCAACCGAAGCTAACGCACAAAAAACGCAAACTCCGATTGTCGCTCAACAAACTTTACGTGAAAAGGGTATAACCACAATTACATAAATGGAATTTGCATTTTTATCAAATTCGCATGTAATTGTGGCAAATAGGTATAATGATCCCCTGTAAAAAGAATAGACCCTTTTTCACATATTCAGTTTGTTGAGCATAATCAGTATATCATAATTTGAAGAAGAAATCAACTCTTTTTGATTTATTTGTAGAATTTGTAGAAAAGAAAGTTTGGCACTAAAAGACAGAGAAATATCTTAAATAAGTGAAACAAATAAATGTGATCGATCGATGGCTTTTTGAAAATGTGTATTAATACGAACCATTGCAGAACAAGGGGATAACGATTAAGGGTTAAAACCTAAATTTTTTTTAAATAATTTTAACTTCGGTTAATTGTCGGTTGACAAATGCATATAAATATGATATATTGTTATACGGAAATTGAATTCCGTTTTTTATTTGCATGAAAAGTTAACCATGGTTAAGAAATATAAATAGGAGATTGAATATGAAACTTTTGTCGGAATTGTCGATTGGAGAGAGAGGGAAGGTGAAATCGGTCAACGGTGAGGGGGCGATTCGTCGAAGACTTTTCGATATGGGCATCACGCCCGGCGCGGAAATATATTTGCGCAAGAAAGCGCCTTTTGGAGATCCCATCGAAATCGCTTTGCGCGGGTATGAATTGACGCTCAGAAAGGCAGAAGCTGCGCACGTGGAAATGGAGTAACGAGTACCCATGTATGAGTTGAGTTTTATGATAGACATCGGATAATAAGAGAAGTAAGGAGAAAATATGTTAAAATTTGCATTGGTAGGGAATCCCAACTCGGGAAAAACAACGCTGTTTAATGCGTTAACGGGCAGTACCGCTCACGTGGGAAATTGGCCCGGGGTTACCGTGGATAAGCGTGAGGGAACGTACAAAAAGGGGGATACGCCCGTCGATATCGTCGATTTGCCCGGGATTTATTCCCTTTCCCCCTATACCCCCGAAGAAGTGGTGGCGAGAAATTTCATTCTTGACGAACATCCCGATTGCGTGATCAACATCGTGGACGCGACCAACTTGGAACGTAACTTGTATTTGACGACCCAACTCATGGAGCTTGACGTGCCCATGGTGGTGGCACTCAATATGACGGACGTACTCGACAAGCGAGGGGATCGAATCGACGTCAAAACGTTGGAGAAACGCATCGGATTTCCCGTGGTGGAGGTGTCTGCGCTTAGGGGGGACAATGTGGAAAAATTGATGGAACGCGCGATCGAAGCGGTGAAAACCCCTCGAGACGGCGTGAGCGTGCTGAAAGAGTCGGCGCTTGGTTCTGCGATTTCCAACGCAGAGATTGCTTTGCGACTCAAAGAGGTGGAGGCACCCTTGTTCCATGCGATCAAGCTGGTGGAAAAGGACTCGATCGAGGTGGAGGCGCATCCTGCGGAAGCGCGTGCCGTGCAAGCGTTTATCCGTGAAAATCTTGTCAACGATACCTTTAACGGGGATACGGAGGCGGCGATTGCCGATGCTCGGTATAAATACATAACCAGACATTTCTCGTCCACGCTGACAAGAGCGAGAAAACTCGATTACGAAGAACTTTCCAAATCGGAAAAAGCGGATAAGATTCTTACCCATAAATGGTTTGGAATTCCGATTTTTCTTGTGATCATGTTTGCGATTTTTCATATGACCTTCTCGGAAAACTTCCTGTACCTCGGCTCGATTCCTGCGTTCGGAGAGTGGTGCGGGGAAATGAGCGAATCGCTTGTCGGCGGAATTTTCTTTAGCGAAGGGATCAATTCCCCCGGTATTATATTGTTCAATGCGCTCGACTTATTTACAAGTCAAATCGGAGAGTGGCTTGCGATCGGCTTAGAAGGATTGCAAGTACACAAGATCGTTGTCGGATTTATCTGTGACGGCATTTGGGGCGGGGTTGCGTCGGTGCTCTCCTTCCTGCCGCAGATTCTCGTGTTGTTTTTATTCTTCTCCGTTTTGGAGGATTCGGGTTATATGGCGCGTGTGGCTTTTATGCTCGATCGAATTTTCCGTCGTTTCGGAGTGTCGGGCAGAGCGTTTATGCCCATGATTATGGGATTTGGATGCTCGGTGCCTGCCATGATCAATACCCGTACCATGGCGGACGAACGGGAACGGGAGGCAACCATTCGTGTGATTCCGTTCTTCTCTTGCGGTGCGAAAATGCCCATCTTATTGGCGGTGTCGGGTGCGATCGTGCAGGCGTTTGGCGTGGGGAATGCGGACGTCATCACCTATTCGATGTATTTGCTCGGAATTGTGACGGCACTTGTGGCGTTGCTCGTGATGAGGAATACCACGCAACGTGGCGAGGCTTCTCCCTTTATCATGGAGTTGCCGACTTATCACTTGCCCGGTTTCAAAAATTTGATGCTTCATTTGTGGGATAAGGCGAAACATTTCTTGCAGAAAGCGTTTACGATCATTCTCATTTCCTGCGTGATTATTTGGTTTTTGTCCAACTTCAAGTGGAACTGGGAGCATGTGGGGTATATCACCATCGGAGAGGAGGAGTTTGCGCACACCGATCTTTCCATTTTGGCGTCTCTCGGACAGTTTATTCAGCCTTTGTTTACGCCACTTGGTTTCGGTAGTCAGCTCAACAGCAACGGCTGGGTGTTTGCGGTGGCGGCACTTCTCGGTTTGATTGCCAAAGAGGACGTCATTGCGGCGTTCGGCACTTTTGCCGCGTGTTTGGCAACTTCCTTTGCCGGCGTAAGCGAAGACGGCGTCTCGGAGGTGATGATCATGATTCAAGAAACGGGGATCGGTATTCCTGCGCTGATTTCCTTCATTGCCTTCAATATGTTGACCGTTCCCTGTTTTGCGGCTGTGGCAGCGGCAAGAGGTGAAATTGGCAAGGCGAAATTCAAGTGGACGTTGTTGTTTTGGATATTCACCTCGTACCTGGTATCGACGATTATATATACGGTGGGCGAATTCGTATGGCCCGTGGCGATTTGGATCGTTGTGGCGGCGCTCGTTGTGGTCGGAATTGTGCTCTACAATCGCTGTATGGATAAAAAAGAGGCGGAGAAACGTAAATCCCGTCGTGAGGTGTAAGATGTTGCAGCCGATCGATATTCTATTGCTTACAGGAATCGGCGTGCTCGTCGCAGGAATCGTCGTCTTTTTGCTCGTGCAGAAAAAGCGGGGTAAAAGGGGTTGCGCTTGCGGCTGTCAAGGCTGTCCGCATGCGAATGCTTGCGGCGGCGCGAAGACGGATACAAACGTCGAAGGAAACGACCATGTATAAGATTATGTTCGTGTGCCATGGGAATATATGCCGCTCCCCGATGGCGGAATTTATTTTCAAGGATCGCGTGAAAAAGCTTGAACGCGAGGAAGCGTTTGAAGCGGCGTCCGCTGCCGTTTCCACCGAGGAGATTCGGAATGGCGTGGGCAATCTCGTCTATCCGCCTGCGAAAGCGGAACTCAAAAAACACGGGATCTCTTGCGAGGGAAAACGAGCACAATTGTTGCGTGAAGAGGACGGCGAATATTACGATTTGCTTCTTTGTATGGATGAGAGCAACGTGCGGCGCGCAAGGAAGATCGTGGGGGCAAAAAATTGTTGGAATTTATAGGCGGCGGAGAGGTCGCGGATCCGTGGTATACGGGAGATTTTACGACGACTTATCAAGATCTCGTCAAAGGAATCGAAGGGGTGTTGAAAACGTTTGAATAAAAAAGCAAAGCATGCAAAGTTTTTTGCATGCTTTGCTTTTATGTAAAATCGGTTGATTTGCGTGTTTTATATTTCGTCGAGAAAATCGATTTCGTTTTCTTCGTCGAGAAGGACGGGAAGTTGTTCTCGTGTTTCCGTTTTTTCTTCTGAAACGTGTTTCTTACGATGGAATATAGGAAATTTATCTTGGAACCATAAACTGAATTTTGCCTTGGAATGAGTGCGTTTCTCTTCTTTTGCCGCGCGTTCTTGCGCCACCAACTTATTCAGGGTAACTTGATCTTTGGTGGGTTCCGGCTCCGGTGCGATTTCTTTTCCGGATAATTTTTTGAAGAAATTTCCCACCGTTGTAACGGGCTTAGTCACCTGCTTGTAGTCCGCTTCCATGCCTGCCATGATGAATTTTGCCTTTTGTAAGAAAAATTTGAAAACGACTTCGAAAAGAATTTCGAGTACCCAGCCGACGATCATGAGCGATGCAAGAATGAGGGAGAGAGGAGTGAAATGGTTTGCCGTCACGGCGAGTCCGTAAATCGTGATGCCGAGGTTGAACAGCTTAACCAGCCGTTTGCTCCATTTATATGCCTGTTTAACCATTGTCTTAACTTGTTTTTGTACGCCGTAAATCTTCATGTAGAGGAAGAATAAAAAATAGGCGGTTGCCAACGTTAAGAGAGTAATATTGACGGCTAAATGTCCTGATTGGATACAAAGTGTGTAAATGAGATAGGCTATGTAAACGCCTTGGGTTAAAACGCAGCGGATAAAGTCGATTTTCTTGAAGTCGTCGACGATTTTTCGAAACGCCGCGCGTGTGTAATCAAACATAAAAATACCTCTTTTTGTCAATCTTTTCAACGCTCGGATTTGGGCGGTTTTCCGAAATAGGAATAAAAACCACATGCCAGGTGTGCGTTGAATAATTTTTTCTTTTTATCGGCAGACTTGCCGAAATAGCGTTCGAATTCGGGCAGGGAAGTTAGGACGTAAGCGTTCCAGTCGGGGAGAACGCGGAAAGTTTTTCCGAATGCCGACATCAGCGCGCGGACTTCCTTTTCCTCGGAGAGCCGTTCCCCATAAGGGGGATTGGACAGGAGTACGCCGTATTTTTGCTCGCTTGAAAAGGCTCGTGCGTCGGCTACGGAGAAGCGTATCTGCTTTTCGACGCCTGCTCGTTTGGCGTGATATTTGGCGATGGAAATTGCCTCCGGGTTGACGTCGCCGGCAAAAATGACAGGTTTCGCTTCTCTTGTTTCTTGCGATTTTGCCTCTTCGCGGGCAAGCGTCAACACGCCCTCGGGGGCACATTCCCAACGAGTGAAATCAAAATCTCGTTGCAGTCCGGGCGCAATATGCAATGCTTTCATTGCTGCTTCGATGGGAATTGTTCCGCTTCCGCAGAAAGGATCGGCAAAAGGTTTTTCGATATCCTTATCCGGGTTGTAGAAGGTGGAGTCGATTAATCCTGCCGCAAGCGTCTCTTTTAAGGGTGCGCTGTACGCCAAAGAACGGTAGCCTCGCTTGTGTAAGCCGTCGCCCGTCGTGTCGAGGGTAACGGTGACTTCGTCTTTGAAAATGGAAAATCCGACGATGGAGCGTGCGCCCGTTTCCGAGAAAGTTTTTCTGCCTGTACGTATCTTGTCAGCAAGGCGAGAGATGATGGCTTTTTTCGCGACCCCTCCTGCCGCTTTGACGGCGGCAAGTCCGCTGAGTACGCTTTTCCCGTCCATTAAAATTTTTGAATCTATGGTGAGATACTCTTCCCACGGAATGGCATAAAATCCTTCATACAATTCATCAAAGGTGGTGGCAGGGAAGCGTTGAAGCACGATAAGCACTCGTTCGCCGCTCCGCAAAAATACGTTGAGTCGCGCGACGTCCTGCCAGTCTCCCTCCACTTCGATACGACCGTTTTCTGCAGGCGCTTTCTCGAATCCCAAAGAGAAAAGTTGCCGTTTTGTAATTTGTTCTAAGCCCGATGCAACGGGAATTAATAATTTCATACGATTATTATATACCCGATTTTTACGTTTGTCAAGCGCATGGAGTTGACAAAAATTGTATGAGGGGGTATAATGGAAATATGAAACGCAATTATGAGCTTTTAATGCAGGAACAAATTAAGAAAATCGAAAAGGGGACGAAACTTTTGCTTCATAGTTGTTGCGCTCCCTGTTCGTCTACCTGTTTGGAGAGATTGAAGGAGTATTTTCAAGTGACGGTGCTCTATTATAATCCAAACATCGACGAGGAAGAGGAATATGAGAAGCGCAAAGCCGAGCAAATCCGTTTTTTGAAGGAGACCGGTTGGGCGGACTTCTTCGATTGCGATCACGATTCGGAGGCTTTTGAGAAAATGGCAAAGGGATTGGAAGAGGAACCAGAGCGCGGGAAGAGGTGCTATCGTTGTTACGCCTTACGGTTGGAAAAAACGGCGCAGGTTGCCAAGGATAACGGCTTCGAGTATTTTGCAACCACGTTGACGTTGAGTCCCTATAAAAATGCCGACTGGTTGAATGAGATCGGAGAAGAGTTGGGGGGCAGGTATGCATTGAACTATCTTTACACAGATTTCAAAAAGAAGGGCGGATACTATCGTTCTACCGAGCTTTCGAGGGAATACGGCTTGTATCGGCAGGATTTTTGCGGCTGTCGTTTTTCCAAGCGTTCTTGATTAAGTTTCTTAATTGTTACAAAACGAACACAAGGCGATTATTTTTTTATCAAAAAATAAGAGTAAAATAAAGTTATCGATATTAAGGAGGAAAATAATGAAAAAGACTGTGATGGCGATTTGCATGGCGGCGCTTTTATTGGGTGCGGTCGGGTGCAATAGAGGGTTCGAACCCTGGGATAATTTGAACGGCGGCGGTACGGCGTCGGATGGGGAACTCTCGAAGGAGAGCGCTTCCGATTACGTGCCTGATTTTGACATCGATGAGAGTTGGAAGAATCCCGAAACGACGATGGAGGGTGCAATCGATATCGATCTTTCGACGATTACGAATGAAAACGCGCCCGACGGCGTGAAGTTCAAAGACGGCACTTTGACGATAAAAGAGGCAGGTAAGTATGCGTTGAGCGGCTCTTTGGTCGGTAACATCGTTGTAAAAAACATGGACGATCCCGTGCAACTCTTCTTAAACGGCGTAACGATTTCTACGCCGCAAACGAGTACGAGTGCGGCAATCGTGTTTGAGAAAACGAGTGCGGAACGTGTTCTGACTGCGGTCGCAAACACCGTGAATACGTTGTCGGATAGTGTCGGCGATACGGATGCAGAGGGCGACGGAGCTGTCATTCAGGCGAAGAAATGCTCGTTGATCGTCAACGGGAGCGGAAAACTCCTTTTGAAAGGCATAGGGGAGAATACGACGGGGTTGAAAGTGAAAAAAGAACTTGTCATCGTCGATACACGGCTGGAAATCGAGGCGGTTAACCACGGTATTAAGGCAAACGAGAAAATTTGGGTTTATGATGCCGATATCAAGCTGAATGTGGGCGGTGACGGAATGAAGACGGATATGGAAGCGATCGATCAAGCGGAAGCGGCAGAATACGCAGCCGATCCCGAAGCCGGATATATCTATATTGAAAATACGTCGTTGGATATTACGTCGGGGGACGACGGGGTGTCTGCCAATAATTGTCTCTATTTTGCCAACAACGAAAACAATACGGTGAAAATCGTTACGAACGGCGGTGCTCCGAATAAGGTGACGGAGTCCTCTTCCGATAAAGCGGACGGTAAGGCGTTAAAAGCGGCAGGGATCACCCTTGTGGAAGGGGATTCGGAAACGGATATTCCTGCAAGTTACGAAGAAAATTATGCCCTTGTCATTACGGGCGGAAATTTTGAACTGAACAGCAACGACGATGCGATTACGTGCAAGGGAAACCTTATCGTTTCCGGCGGTAATTTTCAAATTGCATCGGGGGACGACGGACTTCATGCGGAGTACGTAACCAAAATTTCGGGCGGCGAGATCACTGTTTCCAAGAGCTATGAAGGGGTGGAAGGCGCTGCTGTGGAGATTACGGACGGCGTCGTGAACGTCGTTTCGACGGACGACGGGATCAACGCGGCGAATAAGGATTTGAAAA
>CAZRAS010000034.1:0-8579 GCA_964598045.1 uncultured Clostridia bacterium
GACGAAAACGGCAACTTCATGTGGCCCGGTTTCGGCGACAATATGCGTGTTCTCGACTGGATCCTCGATCGTTGCGAAGGCAATGTGGATGCTCGTGAAACCGCAATCGGTTACGTTCCTTACGCAAAGGATATCAACATCGAAAACTGCGATATCACGGCAGATACGCTTGATAAGCTCCTTGTCGTCGATAAAGCACGTTGGGCAATGGAAGCAGAAGAAATCACCGCATACTATGCGGAAAACTTCGGCGATAAGATGCCTAAGGAAATCATGGATAACCTTGATATCCTTAAGAAAAATTGTGCAGAATAATCCTCATATCTTATGCAATAATAAGGAAAAGCTCTCCGACTTCGCGTCGGGAGCTTTTTCTATACACGGGGACTTTTTCCATAAAAAATGTGTGCATACGCATAAAATGGGGGACTTGTAAAGTCGAAGAAAAAGGCGGAAAATAAATTTTAACCTTTCCGCAAGGACGAAAACGAACGATACATAAGCGAAAATGACCACTTACGCTCAAAATTCAACCACTTGCGACAAATTCTTGATTTACATCTTGACAATTTTTTGCGATGTGCTATAATATACGGCAACGAGAAAAGTTTTTTCTTATTCTCATAAGAAAAGTAGCGGAGAGGAACTCCGCTACTAAAAATAGCTAACAGTTGTATGAATCATGGGATTTCGGAGGGGGAAAAATGATTAAAATCGCGATAGTGGACGACGATGACGGTTTTGTGGAACAAATCAATCAATTCATTCATCGATTCATTGAGGAAACGGAGATTAAATGCGCGTTAACCAGATATACGAACGGAATTGATTTCGTCAGCGAGTATAATCCCATTTACGACATCGTGCTTTTGGATATAGATATGCCGATGATGGACGGAATGGAGACGGCGATGCGCTTGCGTCAAATCGACAAAGACGTGCCCGTTATTTTTGTTACCAATATGATGCAAATGGCGGTGAGAGGGTACGAAGTCAGTGCACTGGACTTTATCGTAAAGCCTATCACGTATTTGAGCTTTGCGCAAAAGATGAAAAAAGCCATTGATTTTGCGGAAAGAAACAACAATCACGGCTTTGTGTTAAAGACGCAAGACGGCTTTAAGAAAGTGCAGGTGAGAGATATAAAATACGTGGAAGTGTTCGGACACTCCCTGATTTATCATACGCAACAAGGGGATATTAAAGTTCGCGGCGTTTTAAGTCAGGTGGAAAGCGAGTTGGAAGCATACAGTTTTTTGAGATGTAGCAACTGTTTTTTGGTCAATTTACGGTACGTAGATAATTTTACGTCTACGAGCGTGGAAGTAGACGGGGTTGAATTGCCTATCAGTCGTCGCAAGAAAAAGGAGTTCGCGGAAGGATTGACCGATTACTTGGGCGGAGGTCGATGAGATGTTTTGGGAAAGACTTGTATGGAATATCTATCGCCTTTTTGCCCATTATCCGACGAAAATTTTGTTGGCGGAGATGCTTTTTTGTATTTTTGCGCCGAGAAGAAAATATTTCTGGCTTCGATTTATTCCCTGCGTTATGGTGTTTATTTCCATTCCGTTTATAGTAGGATATTACCCTCCGTGGTTGACGATCGGGGAAAGTTTTACCTTTTCCTTTTTAATCGAATTTATCTTATCGATGGGATTGATTTATTTTTGTTTTCGTTTTTCATGGCAGCAAACGGTGATTTATTGTGCCTCGGCGTATGCCATAGAACATTGTTTCGATTCCTGTCGACGGATCGTCAATATGCTGTTTAGAAATCACGGGGTACAGTTGAATGCGTACTCGATGTTGTTTTTATTTTTGGGTATCATGAGCGTAGTGTTTGCGTTATGCTATTTTTTATTTATAAAGCAAATTAAAAAGATGGACAATTCGGTTCTCAAAAATAAATTTGTAATTATCGTTTCCGTAGCGACGATCTTGGTGACGAATATTTTAAGTACTTGGCTTGACACTGTCGGATATGACGTTTATCATAAATTGTATGATATCATTGCCTGTGTGTTGTTGTTGGTGATGCATTATACGTTGTTTTACATTTTCGAGCTTGTCAAAAAGAACGAGGTGATGAGATACGTCTTGGAGATGAATGAGGAGCAACATAAACTCGCCAAGGAGAATATCGAACTTATCAATTTGAAATGCCACGACATCAAACACCAGATTACAGGGCTTCGCGAACTGACAAATAACGAAAAAATCAAAGAAAGTTTGCAATCTTTGGAAGAATCCGTCATTATTTACGATTCCATAGTAAAGACGGGAAACAGCACGTTGGACGCGATCTTGACGGAAAAGAAACTCTATTGCGAACGCTATCGAATTCGATTTTCTTGCATTGTCGACGGTGCGAGGTTGGATTTTATGGAAGACGAGGACGTCTACTCTCTTTTCGGGAATGCGCTCGATAATGCCATTGAAAGTGTTATAAATTTAGAGAAAGAAGACGCAAGAATTATCAGCATCAAGGTTTCTTCCGTAGGAAGAATGCTTTCGATTCATTTCGATAATTATTGCAAACAGGAGATCGTATGGAAAAACGGTCTGCCGATGAGTACGAAGAAAAATTATGAGTTCCACGGATACGGAATGCGCAGCATTCGTTGCGTCGTAGAGAAATACGGCGGCACGATGAATGTATTCCAAAAGGAGGACTCGTTTAATCTGAATATCTTATTTCCTTTATCCGAATAAAGAGGCGAGAAAGCAGGAATATGCAAGGTGTAAAAATAAAGAGAGGACGGATTTTGCAGACGGCAGAATCCGTCCTTTTTTTATAACGAACGGCATTTGTCCGGTACGAAAGGACGATTTTTTTACACGAATGACCACTTATGCCATTTTTTGCAACCACTTAGGACAAAACTAAACAAAAAATGTTTTTTTGTGATATTATATGTCCGCATTAAGCGTTTTCTCATCACATCGGCAATAAAAAAACGGGGAAAGGGGATTCTCGTTTACGTTGACGGCGAGAGGAAAGCCTCCTTTCGAAGAGAAGGAAAGAAGGACGAGAAAACGAGGAATGACAAAACAGACGAGAAATCGTCAAATAAAGGTATAAGGAGATTTTTGATGAAAGGAAAATCAATCAAACGCAATGTTTCTAAAGTGCTTTCCCTTGCCATGGCATTGGCAATCGCAAGCCCTATGTTAGGAACGGCTGTTTCCGCAGCGGCGGGCACGCTTGCCGATAGATTGGACACCGGCAAAACGTTCAATTCTAAATTCGGTTCTTGGCAAGAGTACATCGATTACGCAGCGGAATTGTCTGTGGATATCGCAAGCGAAGGGTTCGTAATGTTGAAGAACGAAAATGACACCCTTCCCCTCAAGAACATTAAAAAAGTAACCGTACTCGGTACGGCAGCCGATTCCATCGTGGCAGGCGGCGGCGGTTCCGGTGCTCAGTCCAGACCTACTTCCGAAGCAAACGAACTTCTCCCCGAATCTCAGGTCAACGTAACGGACGCATTGAAAGCGGCAGGCTTCGAAATCAATCCCCAAGTCGAAGAAGTCTACAAAACGGTAAACAGCATTCAGATGCCTATGCTTTCCGGTTCTTTCGGCAGAAACAGTCGTGAAGGCGGCACGTACATGACAAAGTTGACGGCGAAAGAAGAAGGTGCAGTGGAATTTGACGGCAACTACTATAAAGCAAAATCGGACAGCAGCCTTGCATCCGTGGAAGACAGCTACAACGAATACGGTGACGCGGCTGTTATCGTGATCGGTCGTTCGGGTTCGGAAGGCGCAGACAATGTTACCAATAATGTGGACGGTCACACCGATCCCAACGAACATTATTTCGAACTTGACGACGCCGAAAAAGAATTGATCGCTTATGCGAAATCTCATTTCGAAAAAATCGTTGTCGTAATCAACAGCCCTTCCGCAATGGAACTCCGTTGCTTGCAAGATGACGCGGCAATCGGCGGTATGGTATGGTTCGGACAGCCCGGTTTCAACGGCACGTTCGCACTCGGCAAGATCTTGAACGGCGAAGTGAATCCTTCCGGTCGTTTGGTTGATTTCTACATGGCAGACTTCACCACCGATCCTACGTGGTACAACTTCGGTAACTATACGCAGGCAGATATCGCACTCAACGGCACGTCGACAAACAGAACGTCCACCGTTGTTATGAACGGTACTTCCTCAACCGGTTCGCTTACCGCGATCGACTATGCGGAAGGCATCTACGTAGGTTACAGATATTACGAAACGGTGGCAGCCGAACTCGGCGGCACCAAAGGCGAAGAATGGTATAAGGAAAACACGGTGTATCCTTTCGGTTACGGTCTTTCCTACACGAGCTTCTCGCAGGAAATCGTAAGCATCGAAGGGGATTTGAATAAGGCAGACGGCGAAGTGACCGTGAAAGTGAAAGTCACCAACACCGGCAGCGTAGCCGGCAAGGACGTCGTTCAGCTGTACGTTTCCAAACCCTACACGGAAGGCGGCATCGATAAATCGGTGATCGACCTTGTCGAATTCGGCAAGACCGATATGTTGAAACCCGGCGAATCGGATACGATCACGTTGACGACGACGGTGTACGATCTTTCCTCCTTCGATTACGACGACAGAAACGAAAACAATTTCTGCGGTTGGGAACTTGAAAAAGGTGACTACGTATTCTCGATCAGAGAAAACTCGCATAAAGTGATCGACGAAAAGACGTTGAAGTGCACGACGGCTTCTCAGATCGACGGCGACAACGACGCTTCCACCCCCAACAACATCTATTCGCAGAGCGAAGGACAGTGGGAACAGTACAATACGCTTGCGCACCACTGGACGAAGAGCGGCGAAGATCATTACCTCACTCGTGATAAACTTGTCGACGAAGACGGCGAAGTGTATGATCTGAAGCAACTCGCTTGGTTGTTGACCGACGATAACGACTTCACAGATGAAACATTCACCTTCGGCGAATCCATTAGACGCGGTTATTCGTACGAAGACCACGACAACGCTTTGACGGAAGAAGTCGAAACGGATTACGTCAACCTTTGGACGAAGACGGATAAGGATATTCCTTCCGATTGGACGCAGGGTGCCGGCAAACTTAACGAAGACGGCAACTATGCCATCACGTTGTACGATATGCTCGGCGTGCCCCTTAGCGACGCGAAGTGGACGGAATTCATGAATCAGATGACGTTTGACGAACTCCTTCAGCTTGTCAGCGCAAACTACGGCGGTTCCGGCTACGGTAACTCCGCATTGGAATCCATCAACAAACCTTGGATGGACGACTCCGACGGCCCCGCACAGCTCGGTGCTAACGGTATGGAAGGTATGGCATGGCCCGTATCTGTCGTTATCTCCTCTACGTGGAACAAAGACCTCGCTTATAAACACGGCGAAGCAGTCGGCGAAGAATCTATGTATCTCGGCTCCAACGGCTGGTACGGACCTTCCCTCGACACCCATCGTTCTCCTTTCGGCGGCCGTAACTTCGAATACTATTCGCAAGACGGCGTGCAGGGCGGCAAGATGGTGGCTGCGGTTGTGAAAGGCGCTGTGGACATGGGTTGCCACGTTTATGCAAAACACATCTTCCTCAACGATCAGGAAACGACCCGTGCAGGAACCGTAACGTTCGCAACCGAACAGGCAATTCGTGAAATTTATGCGAAGCAGTTCGAACTTTGCGTAACCGAAGGCGATTGCAACGGCTTCATGAACGCATTCAACCGTATCGGTATGGAATCTTCGCTCGGCTATGCGACGACCATTCAGCTCTTTGAGAACGAATGGGGCTTCGACGGCTTCTCCGTAACCGACTATTGGTCCACCAGCTTTGCAAACAGCTCCGGATTCAACTCTTGGCAGATGGTTCGCGGTATGACGATGCCTTTGAACAGAAACACTTCTTCCAACCAAGTCGGCATTTGGTTCGACTGCACATGGAATGCAGATAAGAACATGGTTTACGCACCCGCAAATGCAGCGGAAGTGCAGAGCAAAACGTACAGCACTGCTTCTCCTACCAGCTGGTACTGGATTCGTCAAACGGCACAAAGACTCCTTTATACGGTTGTGAACAACAACGGTATGGCAAACGGTTTGGTTGATATCCCCGTAAGCTCCGACCTCGAACTTACGCAGTATGAATCGATCGGTACTGTTCATCTTCTTAACGCAAAGACGCGTAGAGCGTTCCTGAACTTCTTCGGTGACGGCTACGAAATCACCAATGTTTCCGGACTTCCTTCCGGGCTTACTCATCTCGGTGACGGCATTGTTACCGGTACGCCCACCGGTACGGGTCCTTCTACGGTTACCTTCCTTGTGAACGGACTTGGCGAACAATCTTATCTCAAAGCACAGTTTATCTTGACACTTACGGTTGCAGCAGGAGATCCTGCAAACGCACCTGAAGAAGTGCCCGCTGCTAAGATTACGCAGAGCAAGGTTTGGACAGGAAACAGCGTGAATGCACAAATTTACGCAACCGCACTCGGAACGACCGTTCCCACCGTGGAACCCGGTTTGGATGCAACTGCTGCAAATGCAGGTAAGTTCACCGCATACAGCGTAGCGGCTGAAAATCTTCCCGAAGGTTTGATTCTCGACGAGGCAACCGGTAAGATCACCGGTAAACCTACCGTAGCGGCAGGCGAATACAAAGTGAACGTAACCGTAACCTATACACAGATCGTTTCTATGTGGGGCGGATGGTACATTATGCCGCAGACTTCGAGGGCGAGTGCAGTCATCACCTTGACGGTTGTCCAAGGCGAAATGAGAGATATCGAAATTATCGACGGTTACTGGTTCCTTTATGGTGAAAACACCGGTTACACGGTTACCGGCGCAGACGGTAAAGACGGTACGGACGGTTTGCCCGGTCTTGACGGGTTGCCCGGCTTGAACGGCACAACGGGTGCTACCGGCGAAGCAGGTGCAAACGGCGCGATCGGCGAAAACGGTAAGGACGGCGTAGGCATCTCCAAGACCGAAATCAACGATAAGGGCGAACTCGTGATCACCTATACGGACGGTACGGTTGCAAACCTCGGCGTTATCGTGCCTCAGACGACGGAGGAATCCGGTTGCGGCAGCACGATCGCAGGCGCGTCCGTTGCTTGCATGGCAATTGCGGCACTTGCATTCGTTCTTCGTAAAAAAGAAGACTAATTAAGCCAAAAGCTTAAAGAGGATTATTCAACTGAATAAAGTTAAATAATTAATTCGAGAACGGCTCCGGCGGACGTACAATTCATCTGCCGGAGTTGTAATCGGTTTTTAGATCTATTTTAGAATTATAAAAGGAGAGCATTCATGAAAAGTAAATGGACAAAAGTAGTGATCAGCAGTGCGCTTGCGACGATGATGACTTTTGCTTGTTTTGCAAGCAGCTGCGTCGTGACGCCGTCGACTTCTGATACGTATACGATTACGTTCAATTATAACGATGCGAGTTCGTGGCCTTCGAGAAAATTCGTCAACAAAGGCGAAAGCTCGGACGGGTGCACGACGCCCGTTCGTGCCGGCTACAATTTCGTCGGCTGGGCAACGAGCGCAAACGCAACGACGCCCGACGTGACCTTCCCGTATACGCCTTCGACGGACGTTACGTTGTATGCGGTGTGGGAGGCAGGCAGCTATACGGTTACCTTCGATCACAATCATAAAGATTCCACCCCCGAGACGGTAGCGGTTAAATATGAAAACAATGTAAATGCACCCGAAACGAATCCCGTTTGGGGAGATAATCAGTTTATCGGTTGGTACGATCAGGCGGAAGAGGGGACGGAAGTTACCTTCCCTTACGAAGTGACGGAAGACGTTACTTTCTATGCGCATTGGATTTCCGCAAGCACGAAACAGTTTACGGTTCAATTCGATCAAAACTACGACGGGCCGGATACCAATCTTAAATCCATCACCGTCGTCGAAGGAAATAATGTAACGAGTAGAAAAGTTCCTTCGCTTACGAGCCGTGCCGGATATAAGTTGCTGGGTTGGGCAACCACGCCCGATGCGACGGAAGCGTTGACATTGCCGTATAAACCTACAAGCAACGTGACGCTGTATGCCGTTTGGGCTTTGCAGACCTATCAGATCAAATTCAGATATAACTATGTGGACGCACCGAACGGCGGCAATTTCGAAGTGCGTAACGACGTCGTGGGGAATACGCAAGTGAACGAACCGACAACCACACCCGTGCGCGAAGGGTACACCTTCAACGGCTGGTGGACGGCGACGGAAGGGGGCAAACAGGTTTCGTTTGATGACCTTTTGGCTTCCGAAAATGTTTCCTATTTCGCACATTGGATTTCCGATAGAGTGACGACGAACGTATTCCAGGCAGAATACACCTATCTCGATCCGACGACGATGTTCCCCGGTTATTCGGGCGCTGCGTTCGGGGCAAACTGTATTATGGACGTGGAACGTGACGAGACGACCGGGAAATTGACGCCGGGCAACGTTTATACGCCTAACGGGGACGAATCGAACTCCGTTCATACCACCGATCACGGACATTACGTTTCTTATTTGTTCGCAAAAGATCTTACGCTTACATTCAACATTTATTC
>CAZRAS010000035.1:0-8408 GCA_964598045.1 uncultured Clostridia bacterium
TTTCTTTGCGGATTTAATATTAGGCATAATGTTCTCCTTATTTTTCCAAAATTATTATTCAATTCAAGTTGCGTAGACTATTTTAACATAATTTTTTTGGAAAGTAAACTGTTTTTCCATGCTAAAATGCGAAAAACGATAAAATTTTCAAAAAAATTCTTATTTTAGGGAGGAAAAATGGATATTCTCAAGGGTGGTATCGCATTTTTTGATAGCGGAATCGGAGGAATGACGGTACTCGCGACTTGTCGAAAGTTTTTGAAGGAGGCGGGGTTTTATTACTACGGCGACAATATTCATGCGCCGTACGGAAATTTATCCCCGAATTTGATTCGTCAATACGTTTTCGAAGCTTTTGAGGAGTTTCGTGCGTTAGAGGTAAGCGCGGCTGTAATCGCGTGCAATACGGCGACGGCGGTGTGTATCGAGGAACTTCGTCAAACGTACTCCTTTCCGATTATCGGTGCGGAGCCTGCAATCGGCTTGGCGGCAAGAAGGGGCGGAAGGGTGTTGATTTTGACGACTTCGGTGACCAGCAAAAGTAAACGATATCAAGCCCTTATAAATAGGACGCGCGCGATGTATCCGCATGCGGAGTTCGTGACGGCACCGTGTGAAGAACTGGCGTATCAAATTGAAAAAAATATCGGCAAGGCGGAATTTGATTGTACCCCCTTTTTGCCTTCCGAACGTGCGGACGGCGTAGTGTTGGGGTGTACGCATTACGTATATGTCGAGTCTCAAATCGCAGCGTATTACGGTTGTCCGACCTATCACGGGAATAGGGGAATTGCACGGCGACTTTGCACTCTTTGGGGAGAAAATAGGGACGGGCGACCACCGGACTTTTTCGAAGGAGAAAATTTGGGATTTTCGACCATTATTTTCCCTCAAAAACTGCGTGGGGGAGAAGAGACTGAAAACACGAACAAACGTTTGCTTCAAAATGCCCTAAACCCTTTGAAAAACCAAGGGAAAGCAGCTGTCGTTTTTTTGGGAGAAAGCGCCGAAAATAATCAAAAAATCTACAAACAAACATACGTTCGTGGTTAGCGCGAACTTTTAGGGGAAAAAGTGGTTAAAAAACCCAAAAAATTAAAATTTTTTAGAAAAATTTGCGTTCAAATGGTTGACACGGGGTTAAATGTGGTCTATAATATAGATATGCTATCTTTAGGCTGTAAAAGAAGCGAAAGAAAACAAGGAGGAGAAGCGAATGTATACGGGTATGTTTGAACATCAGTTGGACGATAAGAACCGTCTTCGTATTCCCTCTAAGTTCAAGAAGGAGCTTGCCGGAGAGGATGGCAAGAGAGCGTATAGCCTGTTTCGAGGAAAAAATAACTGTATCTGCGTAATGCCGGACGAAGAGTTGGACGAAATGTTATCCTCCCTTTCTTCGGAAGGGCTTTCAGAGAGCAGCAAGATCACGAGAGCGTTGTTTGCGAGTATCAGTCAAGCGGAAGAAGACGCGCAGGGGAGAATCGTACTTCCGGCGTCCCTACGAAGAATGGCAGGTATTCAAAAGGATATCGTTACGCTGGGCGTGGGAAATCGCCTTGAAATTTGGGCAGCTGAAAAATATTACGAATATATGGATGACGTCGATTACGACGCTGAGTTAGAGAAATTGAGGATATAAACCATGTTGGAATTTTCGCACAAACCCGTGATGCCGGAAGAATGTATGGAAGGCCTTGCCTTGAAGGACGGAGGAATTTGGTATGACGGTACGGTCGGCGGAGGCGGACATTCCTATGAAATTTTGAAACGGACGATGCCTAACGGCAGATTGATCGCCACCGATTTGGACGATGAGGCAATCGTCGCGGCGAGCGAACGCTTGAAGGAATTCGACGGACGTTTTGAAATTTATAAATCGAATTATAAGGACTTCTCGATCGTCTTCGATCGTGCGGGGATAGGTCAAATAGACGGCGCATTGCTCGACTTCGGCGTATCTTCTCATCAATTGGACGACAGTGACAGGGGATTTACCTATCGAGACGGACGTGCTCCGTTGGATATGCGTATGAATACTTCGGCGTATTTGACGGCAGAAATCGTTTTGAATACCTACTCCGAAGAGCAACTTGCCAGAATCTTGAAAATGTACGGAGAAGAGACGTTTGCGAAGCAGATTGCCAGAAACGTAGTGAAGTACAGAGAAAAGAAGCCGTTGAAAACGACGGGGGAATTTTCAGAGATTATCAAAAACAGCATTCCGGCAAAGTTTCGTTTCGGCGCTCCCTGCGAAAGAAAGAGTTTTCAAGCCATTCGGATCGAAGTCAACGGCGAGTTGGACGGTTTGTATGAGTTGGTAATTTCTTTGACGAGAAGATTGAAAAAGGGTGGCAGAATTGCAATTCTCACTTTCCATTCGTTGGAGGACAGAATTGTAAAAGAAGCTTTTAGACAGTTGGAAAAACCTTGTACGTGCCCCGGGAACTTTCCCGTGTGCGTATGCGGGAAGAAACCGGAGATTAAGATTATAACTCGTAAGCCGATCACGGCAAGCGAACAAGAGATAAACGAAAATTCGAGAAGTAAGTGCGCGAAACTCAGAATTGCCGAAAGAATTTAATTTGCGCGAAAGAAAAGGGGAAAGAGGGAAAAATACGGAGGAGCGACATCATGGATTTGTTACGCGAGGATACAGAGATTCAAACTTATAATGCCGAAACAGAGGCACAAAAACATAATGCACGAATCAGCGAGAACTACAACAGATTGAAAAATGCGATCGCAACGCAATTTGCCGAAGACGTACGTACGGATGAACGCACGTCAAACGAAACTCGTTCGAACGTTAATACGCATGAAAGACCTACTTACATATCGCCAAACGGTGGCAATGCTTCTACGTATGAACAGGTGCCCGCTGTCACCGAGTATGTTTCGAACAGTGCGGCGGCGCTTTTTACGACGGAAAAATTCGAACGGATTCAGCTTCCTAAGGAGCAGGCGATTGCCGCACCCGTACAAGCCGCGGTTGTTAGCACGGCTGTCAAAACGGAAGCGCAGTATTCCCTGTCGTTTATGGCGAAAATGGCGATCTTGGCGTTTGCGGCAGTTGTTACCGTCATGCTGACGCTTATTTGCGTGAATACTTATGCCATCAATGCAAAACGTGCGAATATCCTTCGTTTGGAAGAGCAGAAAGCTGTGCTTTTGGAGCAGAATGCGCAAGTGCAAAAGCGCATCGAAGAGGCAACGTCGGAAGAGATCATTCGAGAATATGCGGAATCGCAGGGAATGGTGAAATCAGAAAACTAAAACGGGAGTTTACGATTATCAAACAATTACATACAGAGTATTCGATATCGGTTTTACGAAAGAGGTTATTTGCCATGATTTTGGCGATAACCTTTCTTTTTTGTCTTTTATTCGGAAGATTTTTTTACGTGCAGGTGATTTGGAGCGAAGAACTCGGGTATCGTGCGCTCGATCAATGGACGCGTGAGATTCCCATCGTTGCGGAGCGCGGCAAGATTACCGACCGAAACGGAGTGGTTTTGGCGGATAATTCCACGGCGTATACGGTATTCGCACGTTCCAACGCCGTCAAGGATAAGGAGGTTGCAGCCTCTCTTTTAGCCGAAGTTTTGGATATGAATCAGGACTCCCTCTATGAAAAGTTGACCAAAAAGAAGGCTTCGGAAGTAACGATTGCCAAAAAGGTGGGCAAGCGTGAAATCACCAAACTTTCGGAATTGTCGTTGGACGGCGTTTATTATTCACGGGACAATATCCGCTATTATCCTAAAGGAGCGGCACTTTGTCAGGTGCTCGGTTTTACGTCGTCTGACAATGTCGGTACGACGGGAATCGAGCGGTATTACGAGTCTTATTTGGCAGGGAAGAAGGGGGAATTACTCTATGAAACGGATCTTGTCGGCATAGAGATCGAGGGGAGCGTCGCTACCTATTTGCCTGCCGAAAACGGCTATAACGTGGAGTTGACGATTGACTATGGGATTCAAGAAATCGTGGAAAGCGCATTAAAAAAGGTCGCGCAGGCGTATACGCCTGTTGCCGCATCTTGCATCGTTTTGGACGTAGATACTTTTGAGGTGTTGGCACTGGGAAATTATCCCTCGTACGATTTGAACGAGGTGCCGAGAAACGATTCCGCACTTTTGAACACGCTTACGAGAAATCGTATGATCAGCGACGTATACGAACCGGGCTCCACCTTCAAGATTATCACCGCGGCAGCGGATATCGAGGAGTATTTGCAGGGCAATTCTCGCGCCTTTTCCACAAGTTACGTCTTTCCGAGTTCTCGTACCCGTTCGGTGGACGGCACGACGGTCAAATGTTGGAACAATCATGCCAACGGGAAACATTGTAATCAAACGCTTGCGGATGCATTGAATACCAGCTGTAATCCTTGTTTTACGGATATTGCCTTATCCCTCGGCAAAGAGACCTTTTACGACTATCTTTCCGCTTTCGGCTTTGGACAAAAAACGGGGATAGATTTCAGCGGCGAGGCGTACGGATTGCTGCTGGCAGAGTCCGTCGTACGGGATTGCGACCTTGCTCGTATCGCGTTCGGGCAGACGATTGCCGTGTCGGGGATCCAGCTTGCCTGCGCCGCTGCATCCGCCGTAAACGGGGGATATTATTACACTCCTCACTTGGTGAAAAGAATTTATGCGGAAGACGGATACGTGTTGCAAACGGCGAAAACAGAGGTGAAAAACAGGACGATAAGCGAGGACGCGTCAAAAATTTTGACGGGGATGCTGGAAGGCGTCGTGCGCGAAGGGAGCGGCAAAAAGGCGTATATCGAGGGGTATCGGGTAGGCGGTAAAACAGGTACGGCGCAAAAGTATGAAAACGGTCGGATTGCCGTCGGGAAATACGTATCTTCTTTCGTGGGCTTTTTTCCTGCCGATAAACCTAAGTATTTGACGCTTGTGACGGTTGACGAGCCGCAAGGTGCGTATTACGGTAGCGTCGTGGCGGCGCCGTGCGCCAAAGAAATTTTTGAAGGAATTATTTCGTTAAAGAACATACAACCGCGGACGAGCGCATAAATATAACGTATACGATAGAAAGTGACGAAGATTGCTTTGCGAAAGGCAGTTTGACGGAGTTTATAGCCGCCTTTTATCGTAGAACACCGAAAAGGAGAGAGCGTATGCATTTGGAAGCACTGATAGAGGGGTTGGAGTACAAGGTTGCGAATTGTGGCACAGGGGAAGAGGTGGAGATTGACAGTCTTGTTACGGACAGTCGATGCCGAGTGAAAAACGGTTTGTTTTTCTGTTTGACGGGGGGAAGGAACGACGGTCATCTGTATGCGGCGGAAGCCGTTCGTAACGGGTGTGTGGCGATTGTAACGGAACGAGCGTTGTCGCTGAATGTCGCGCAAATTCTGGTGAAAAGTGCCCGAAAGGCACTTGCCGAAATTTCTTCCGTGTTTCACGGGAAACCGAGCGAGGGGCTGAAAATCATCGGAATTACGGGCACGAACGGAAAGACGACTACGGCGTATATGTTGGCGTCCGTCTTGCAAAGGGGCGGAAAAAAGGTGGGGATCATCGGTACGTTGGGGGTGCGATACGACGGAAAGACGGTTGCTTCCGATTTGACGACACCCGATCCCGTCGAGTTGCAGGCGACGCTTGCCGACATGCGCGATTGCGGTGTGGAATACGTCGTTATGGAAGTGTCGGCGCACGCACTTTATTACAAGAAGGTGGAAGGCATCGTGTTTCAAGCGTGCGTTTTTACGAATTTTACGCAAGATCATCTGGATTTCTTTGAAAATATGGACGCATATAAAGATGCAAAAAAGGAGTTGTTTACGAAAGAGCGGTGCAAAATGGCAATTCTCAACGGGGACGACGAGGCAGGGCGCGAAATTGCGAAAGAGAGAGAGGCTGTGGGGGCGGAGTCGATGATTTACGGAATGCAGACGCCCACCGATTCTTTTATGATCGTGACGGAAGAATCTCTTTTCGGAAGCGAATGCGTGTTGAATATCGACGATCGGTTGAGCCGAATTTCCCTTGCAATGCCCGGGATGCATAACGTGTACAATGCGCTTGCCGCGGCGACGTGTGCCGTGAATTTGGGAATTCCCATGCGCTCGATTGCGCAAGGATTGACGGAAATTAAGGGCGTGGAGGGGCGGTTGGAACGGGTATGCGCGTACAACGGCGGAGAGATCTTTGTGGATTTTGCGCATACTCCCGACGGACTGGGAAAATCGTTGGATGCCCTTCGCACGCATTGTAAAGGACGACTCATTTGCCTGTTCGGTTGCGGGGGAAATCGGGATAAAACCAAACGGCCGCTCATGGGGGAAAGCGTGGCGAAAAAGTCCGATTTTGCAATTCTAACGTCGGATAATCCGCGTTATGAAGATCCTTTGGACATCATTTCCGAAATTGAAAAGGGATATCGTCGCTTTTCCGTTTGTTATGTGGTCGTTCCCGATCGTAAACGTGCCATCGATTATGCGTTGGACTTCCTGAAAGAGGGAGATTTGCTTCTGGTAGCAGGTAAAGGGGGGGAGCATTATCAAGAAATTATGGGTATAAAATATCCTTTTAACGACCATGATATCATTAAAAAACTTTTGGAAAAGAAAGGAAAATGATGAAAGTTTACTTGGTTGCCGTATTGCTCGCTTTTGCACTGTCTTTTTTGTTTACTTGCGGGTTGATTCCCCTTTTGAAAAAATTGGGGGCAGGGCAAAATATACTGTGTTACGTAACCGAACATAAAGGGAAAAGGGGTACGCCCACTATGGGCGGCATCGCTTTCGTTACGGGTGCCGTTTTGTCCGTTGCCCTTCTTCTTCCTTTTGTTCGTGTGAAACTCTTGCGCACCACGATTTTGGCGCTGGTTATCGGGTTTTCCTATATGATTATCGGTTTTTTGGACGATTATCTCAAGAAACGGCACAAGGAAAATCTGGGGCTTCGCGCTTGGCAGAAGTTTGCCTTTCAGAGCGTCGTGGCTGTTTTTTGCGGCATCTACGCCTTTCGGGCGGAGTTGACGGAGATGGTCATTCCCTTTTTTTCCGTTAAAATCGATCTCGGTTGGGGAATTATTCCGATGATCGCATTCGTGTTTTTGGCGACGGTGAATGCCGTCAATCTCACGGACGGACTGGACGGATTGGCGGCAGGCGTTTGTACGCCTTTTTTGTGTGCTGTCGGGGTTTTGATTCTCGTGCAAAAGGGAGATGAGGGACTGGCTTTGCTCTCCTTTTGTCTCGTGGGGGCATTGCTTGCTTATTTGGTATTTAACGTCTCGCCGGCGTCCGTATTTATGGGAGATACCGGTTCGTTGGCGTTGGGGGGATTTATCGCGGCAATCACTTCTTTTTCGGGAAATGCGCTGTATATTCCCGTCATCGGCGTCTGTTTCGTTTTATCGGTCATATCCGTAATCATGCAGGTAATATATTATAGAGTAACGCATGGAAAACGAATCTTTTTAATGTCGCCCGTTCATCATCATTTTCAAATGAAAGGGTATTCGGAAAGTCGCATTTCTTATCTGTATTTTTCCGTAACCTTGCTGATCGGGCTCGTCTGTATTTTGGCTGCGTTATAAAGGAGGAAGAGTATGTATCTTCAAAGACAGTCGTTTTTGGTGTTCGGGTTGTCCAAATCCGGGCGTGCCGCCGCCGAATTTTTGCTTTCGAAAGGAGCGGTTACCTATATTTACGACGAACTTTCTACGGAACGAATCGAGCAGACTGCGCAGGAACTTGCGAATTGTGGTGCGAAACGGGTAAAAAAAGAGGAGCTTACTCGTATGACCGAGTTGTGCGACGGACTCGTGTTGAGTCCCGGAATCCCCATCGATCATCCGATTGCCGTGGCGTTTAAGCGCAGCCGTAGAGCCGTCCTCGGCGAAACGGAGTTGGCGGCAAGATATATGAGTTGTCCGTTGATTGCCGTGACGGGTACGAACGGGAAAACGACGACGGTGACGATGTTGACGGAAACCTTGAAGAAAGGAGGGTTGAATGCTTATGCATGCGGAAACATCGGAACACCGATGATCGAGTTCGTCGAAAAGACGGATACCGACGTTTGCGTGGCGGAGATTTCCAGTTATCAGCTCGAAACGTTGCAATCCCTTCGTCCGCACGTTGCCATGGTGCTCAATATTACGGAAGACCATCTGAATCGCCACTACAATATGGAAAATTATCTGTTTTTGAAGTCCAAAATCATGCGCAATTGTACGGAAGCGGAATACGTAATTCTCAATTACGACGATCCGCTCGTACGTGCGTTTTCGGAAAAGACGAAGGCGAAAGTCGTATATTTTTCGGTGCGAGAACGGGTGAGCGGGTCTTATTACGAGAACGGGGATCTCTATTTCGGAAAGGAGAAAATTCTTTCCGTTTCCGATTTGCCTTTGGGCGGATT
>CAZRAS010000036.1:0-8397 GCA_964598045.1 uncultured Clostridia bacterium
ACATCTTTTCGTTTAGTCGTCGAGCGACTTGCGTTTTATCTGTGCGGCACCTATTTCGGCTCTTTATTTTCCGTTGAGTTGCAAAGTTCCCGTCAATTCGGAAACGTTTTCGATCCCGTGACGATCGCACCAGTCGTTCAATCCTTGAATAATCTTGGGCATCGCATAGGGATCGGTGAAGTTCGCCGTACCCACTTGCACCGCCGTCGCACCTGCCATCAAAAACTCGATGGCGTCTTCCGCACACGTGATTCCGCCCATGCCGATTACGGGAATTTTCACCGCTTGCGACGCTTCGTACGTCATACGCACGGCAACGGGCTTGACGCCCGCGCCCGACACGCCGCCCGTATTGTTGGCAATAATCGGTCTCCGTTTTTCGATGTCGATCGCCATGCCCGTCAACGTATTGATGAGGGATACGGCGTTCGCGCCTCCGTTTTCCGCCGCCTTGGCATTGAGGGCAATGCTCTCCACGTTGGGGGAAAGTTTGACGATAAGCGGCGTGGATTTCAAATGCTTCGTCGCATACTTGGTCACCTCTTCCACCGTTTTGGGCTGAATACCGAACGCCATTCCGCCGCTTCTCACGTTGGGACAGGAAATGTTGAGTTCGATCATATCCGCCAACCCGTCAAGGCGCGCGCAGATGCGTTCGTACTCTTCCAAAGTTTTCCCGGCAACGTTGGCAATAACGGTCGTTCCCGTCGATTTAAGCCAATCGAGATCGTGTTCGATAAAGTGTTCCACGCCCGGATTTTGCAAGCCGACGGCATTGAGGATCACCCCGCGCGATTCCGCAATACGGGGAACGGGATTGCCGAGGCGAGGCTCCGGCGTCAACCCTTTCGTGGATACGCCGCCAAGCTGCCCGATGTCGTACAATTCGTGAAATTCTCGACCGAACCCGAAGGTCCCCGACGCCGCAATCACGGGATTTTTCAAAGTAATGCCGCATAAAGTAACGGATAAATTTGCCATAATTCTTCCTTTTGGGTATTTTATTTTTCGACGATTATAACGTGACTTCGTTCACGTTGAATACAGGTCCGTCCTTACAGACACGGGCTTTTTTACCGTTCGTCAAATCACACACGCAAACGAGACACGCCCCGATGCCGCACCCCATACGTTCCTCCAACGATACGTAACAGGGAATGTTCTCTTTTTCCACAAGCGTTTTCAACGCGCGAAGCATGGGGATAGGGCCACAGGCAAACACCACGTCCGGACGATTGCCTTTCGCAAGATCGGCGGAAAACGCCTGCACCGCATTCATCTTCTCGCCGTAGCTTCCGTCGTCCGTGACGCCGACGAATTTCGCAGCCTTTTCAAATTCTTCCACGCCGCATACCGCGCCTTTGTTGCGATATCCGATGTATGCGGAAATTTCTTTGGTCGAACCGTATTCACGCAGGACGGAAATCAAGGGGAATACCCCCACTCCGCCGCCGACAAGCGCGATCTTACGCTCGTTTTTCTCTGCCAAAAAGCCGTTTCCAAGGGGCATTAACACATTTACTCTCGCACCTGCCCCCATCTCTTTAAGTTTTTTTGTTCCTTCACCTTTGATTTGATAGCAGAACGTCACTTCTCGTCCTTCCGCCTTGCAAATGGCAATTGGACGGCGCAAAAGATGGGTTCCGCCGACGGAAATATTTCCGAACTGTCCGCAGCGCACCTTGCAATCTTCTTCCAAAGCAAACGTCACCGCATGGATATTTTCCGCAATTTTTTCATTTTTGACAATGGTTGCAACGTAATCTTTCATAATTTATCTGCCCATTTTACCGATGACTGCGGACAAATCTTTCTGCATCGCGATACAAGCCTCACGCGCCGCACCGTAATAGGTCCCGCCGTTTTTCTTATACGCGCACAAGATGCCGCGCGAATTATTCACGACGCCGCCGAGCCCGTCTTTACCGAAACAGCTTTTGAGCATCTCTGCGTTTCCGCCTTGCGCACCGTAACCGGGAATTAAAAAGAAGGTATGCGGCAACACTTCGCGAAGCCGAGCCGCCTCGGTGGGATGAGTTGCGCCGACCACGGCTCCGACAGCGGAATAGCCGTATTTTCCGATCGTACTCTCTCCCCATTTCTCCACCAAACCGCCCATATATTCATACATGGGTACTCCGTTTTGTAAAATCATATTCTGAATTTCCGCACCGGAAGGATTGGAAGTCTTCACCAATACGAAAATACCTTTATCCTGTTTTTCGCATTGTTCCACGAAGGGTAAAATACCGTCCGAGCCCAAATACCCGTTCACCGTCACGTAATCGGAAGGGAAAGCTTTCAACGTCTTCTCGTTGACCTGCGTTTCGCCGAGGAATGCCTTGGCATAGCAAGAAGCCGTCGAACCGATATCGTTGCGTTTCGCGTCTGCAATGACGACGAGTCCTTTCTCGGCGGCATAGTTCAACGTTTCATAATACGCCTTCATGCCGGCAACGCCGTACATTTCATAATAGGCAATCTGCACCTTTACGGAAGGCACGATGTCGCAAATATGGTCGATCAGCGTCTTGTTAAATGCAAGCACGCGCTCTGCAACGTCCTCAAAAGTCGTTGCGCCTGCCTTCATATCTTCGGGCAGATAATCAAAGAGTGTGTCCAGCCCCACACAGGTGGGATTTTGCATCTGAACGATGCCGTCAATAAGTTTATCGGTAATCATAAGTTCTCCTTTTTCTTCTTAACGCTCAAGCCTTATATTTCACTTCGCCGTCTACGATGGTGTACTTCACCACCCCTTTCAGCTCGTAGCCGCCAAACGGGGTATTTTTGCCCTTGCTGACAAATTCATCGGGGTCGACCACCCATTTTTCGTCCAAGTCCGCAATCGTGAAATCCGCCACGCCCCCTTCCTTAATTTCGCCGCCGTCCAAACCTAAAATCCGCGCAGGATTGTAGGACATCTTATCCGCAATCTCATTCAGCGTCAGGACGCCTGCCTTATACAAATACTTGATGGCAAATCCGAAAGAGGTTTCGATGCCGCTGATCCCGAACGCAGCCGATGCGTATTCCACGTTTTTATCGTCTGCGTGATGGGGGGCGTGATCGGTGACGATGCAATCGAGCGTACCGTCTTTCAATCCCTCCAAAATCGCCTGTTTATCTATCTCTTCGCGAATGGGAGGATTGACTTTCGTATTGGTATCGTACGTTCTGATAATCTCGTCCGTCACCGCATAGTAGTGAGGACAGGTTTCCGCTGTCACTTTTATCCCCGCTCTCTTTGCGTCGCGAATCAAGCGTACGCCGCTATACGTCGATACATGGCAAATATGCACCGCTGCGTCCAACGTCTCCGCAAGCGCAATTTCGCGTGCGATGATCGTATCTTCCGCCGCTCTGGGAATCCCCTTCAAACCTGCAATCGTAGCACTCAGTCCCTCGTGCACGGAACCTCCGTCCACCAAATCTTTATCTTCGCAATGACACAGACATTTGATATCGAAATCTTTTGCGTATTCCATCGCAAGTCGCATAAGACGTGCATTCTTCACGGCAACTCCGTCGTCGGATATCGCCACCGCGCCTGCCTTTTTCATGCCGGCAATCGCCGCCATTTCTTCCCCTTTCAAGCCCTTTGTAATCGCGCCGACAGGGTGTATTTTACATAAATCGACTTCCTTTGCACGAGCCTTGATATAGGTCACGACCACCTTATTGTCCACAACGGGATTGGTGTTGGGCATACAACAAATTTGCGTAAAGCCCCCCTTCACCGCCGCCCGACTGCCGCTTTCGATATCCTCTTTTCGCTCGAATCCGGGCTCGCGCAAATGCACGTGCATATCGATAAGTCCGGGGAACACGTGCTTGCCGCTTGCGTCGATTTCCTCCATTCCGTTTGCCGGAATACACGTCGCAATCTTTGCAATACGTCCGTTCTCCACCAAAATATCCTTTTTCTCTACGCCATTTTTCAATACTACGTTGCGGTTTCTGATAATCATTCTTTCTTCCTCCGTTCATTCAACAGACACAACGCCGCCATACGCACCGCTACCCCCGAGAGTACCTGATCCTCGATATGACTTCTTTCATGGTCGATTACGCAGCTGGTAAGCTCCACCCCGCGATTGACGGGCCCCGGATGCAACACGATGGCGTTCGGTTTTGCAAGTGCCAACGCCTTTTCGTCCACTCCGTAATTTGCCGCGTATTCGCCGAGTGAAGGGAAATTGCCCGCCTGTTGACGTTCTAACTGAATGCGCAATCCCATCACGACGTCCGCTCCTTCCAACACCTCTTCACGGGAACGGCACACCTTGGCACCAAGCTGCTCAATTCCTTTGGGAATCAAGGTCTGCGGCGCATACATCGCCACTTCCGCGCCCATGGTTTTCAAACCGAATAAGTTGGACTTCGCCACACGGGAGTGTTTAATATCCCCCATGATTGCCACTTTCAACCCCTTCAAACTCCCGAACGTCTCACGCATCGTCAACATATCCAAAAGTGCCTGCGTGGGATGCTCGTTGATGCCGTCGCCGCCGTTGAGTACGCTTGCCTTCACCGTCTTAGCGAGGAGATAGGGTGCGCCGCCCATAGGGTGACGAATGACAATGAAATCGTTTTTCTGTGCGTCGAGCGTCTTTCCCGTATCGATGAGGGTTTCCCCTTTCACGACAGAGGAATTGCCGGCTTGGATATTGATTTCGGTGGCACCGAGATATTTCGCCGCCTGTTCGAAGCTTGTCCGCGTTCTCGTGCTGTTTTCATAAAAAAGCACGGTGACCGTCTTACCGGCCAAATACGAGAACTTCTTTTCGCCGCCACGAATTCTGTTCTTAAAATCTTGCGCCAGATCGAGAATTTCGGTAATTTCTTCTGCTGAAACGTCGATAAGTCCCAATAAGTCTTTTCTGTTGAGCATATAAATCTCCTTGTAAAATTCTATAAAAAATCCCGAGCGATTGCCCGAGATTTTTTACCCGAGTGATAATCCCTTTTACCACTTCTCATTATAACACTTTTTGCCGTAATTGTAAAGAGTTCAAACGGCAATTTCCCGCAACTTTTTCGCCCTTTCCTAAAATCAATAGATTTTCACAAGGGAAAACCCCACTTTATCGCACGAGGTCATAAAATACTCCACGCCGTCCTTTTCCGACTTAAGAGGAAAATACGCACTTCCGTGGATATGCCCGAACACCACCTTTTCCACACCGCTGCGCTTGAACAAGTCTGTGAAAAGCGTGTCCTCATTCTTCAAATTAAAAGGCGGATAATGAATCATCGCAAGCAGTTTATCCCCCTCTTGGCGAAGTCTATCCCCATCGAGCAGGGCAAGTCGAAACCGCTCCCCCTCGCGCAGATAGAGCTTTTGATCTTGCTCGGTATAGTCAGCACTTCCCGGGCACGTCCACCCGCGAGAACCCACGATGACAAAATTTCCGAGCTTTACAGCGTCCGTCTGCAAAAAATAAAAACTGTCGTCAGGTGCCGAATCGCGAAGCTTGGTAATTCCGTTCCACCAATAATCGTGATTGCCGCGAATAAACACCTTTTTCCCGGGCAAGTCGGCAAGGGAACGCAAATCTACGAGGGCGTCCGAAAGCTTCATCGCCCAGCTGATATCGCCGGAGATGAGTACGATGTCCTCGGCCTGCACTTTTTTCTGCCAGTCCGACCTGATTTTTTCAAAATGCCCTTCCCAGCCCGAACCGAACACGTCCATGGGTTTGTTCTGCGTTGCGGAAAGATGAAAATCGCTGATTGCATACACGTTCATGTTTTTATTATAACAGATTTTTCCAAAAAAAGCAAGAAATTTCTCAAGAAATTCTCCTCTCTCGCAAAATTATACCGAAAGACATTTCAAATACCAGGTATGCGTTGAACGAAAAAAACGACGGAAATCCCGTCGCTTTTCGTCTTAAAAAATCATCCGTTGTTGCAGCAATCTTTTCCGCATCCGCCCCGCCCTTGGGGATAGAGAGGAAGTTCGAAAAATCCCGCGCACACTTCTTGCGAATATTCCTGTGCAGGGGGAATCGCACAATAACCGTACGTAGGTACAAGCAATTCCACAGGCATAGAAACTTTCAAAATCCAAGTGACACATAAACTTGCCGTGAAGCTTCTCGAATCGGCGTTGTAAACGCCGTCAGGTGCAACCACGCTCGCCACCGCTCGAACCGAAAAAGGCATAATAGAGGGGGCAGGCACGAAAAGAAGCACGTCTACGGGGATCGAAACAGTGCTTGTCGCGCTGCCGTCCGTTCCTGCCGCATCGGTGAAAAGAACTTCTACGGGAATGGATATCGTCGCCTGCACCCGTGCACAAGAACGATCCGCCTGCCGTTCGATAACGAGGTTACTCACCGTCGCATCGGCGGTCAAGGAACGTGCGCTGACAAAAGTCAACGGATATGTAACCGTTTCGGGGGAAAGGTCGGTAAGAGTCAGTGCATAACTTTCCAACTGCGTTTGTTTAATACCTGCATCAAAAATTTTCTCTGCCTGAATACAAACCTTTTCCGTCAAACCGTTGATCGGATTGCCCGTAATTTGACAAGGGCATTTATCCGACTGGAAATTGGAATAAAAGGACATAGTTTTACCTCCTGTTACGAATGAGCAAAACCCTTTCGCAAGATTGTTTCTTATTATATCGTATGCAAAAAAGGAGTCCTCTTGTTCTTACAAACGCAATCATTTTCCGCTCTCCGCCCTTACGGCAAACCGTCCCGTTGAAGTTGCCGAACCTTTTTACTTTATAAAATCACACGCATGCCGATATAGAAGGCGTTCGTTCCGTTCTTGCTTTCGTAATTCTCGATACTGCCGCAAAGCAATTCCTTCGTATCCCCTTCCTTCACCACGTAAACGTTCCCATACACATCGGGAATCTTCAAGATCTGTCCCGGATAAACGGTATCCGTCAATCCGTTCTCTTTCGCAAGCAACCATTCCGACACGGAAAAATAATCCGCAATCTCCCGCATACTTTGCCCTTCTTTCACTTTATAAAATCGATATCGTTCCGTTTTCAACATTTGTATACTATATGCCCTTTCCCCATAAAAATATGTCATAATCCGTCTTGACGGCTCGTACAATAAACCATGAAAAAGACCGTCTATACCACCGCAACCGCCGTCACCGCCCTCTCCGTCGCCAAACGGGGACTCGGCTTTCTATACCGTATCCTTTTATCCCGGCTCCTCGGTGCGGAGGGACTTGGATTATACCAAGTCGCACTCTCTCTATTTTCCCTTTTTCTCACCGTCGGAACGGGCGGAATCCCCATCACAGTCTCCCGCATGATCTCCAAAAGTAAGGCAGAGAATCTACCCATGGATGAAGTGAATGTCCTTTCCGCCGGCATTTTTCTCTCCCTAATCCTCACCCTTCCCGTCTGTATTTTTCTCCTTTTATTCGGAAACAGGCTCACCTTTCTCTTTTCGGACGAGCGCGCCTTTTCCGTCTTCCGCATTCTTTTAATCGCCCTCTGTCTATCCTCCCTCTACGCCGTCGTTCGAGGCGGTTTTTGGGGAAATAAACGTTTTCTCCTCCCTTCCGTACTCGAACTTGCCGAGGAAAGCGTCATGGTGATTGCAGGCGTATTCCTGTTGCAGCGGGTAGATTCTCCTCTCTCCGGCGCAGAACGAGCCGCGTGGGCAGTCGTCATTTCTTACCTGTTTTCCTTCACCGCCTCCGTCCTCTGTTTTTTTATAAAAGGAGGCAAACTTTCTTCCCCGACGAAAATGTTGAAACCATTATTCAACGCAACCATGCCCCTAACTTCCGTGCGAGTAGGCGGTTCTTTGATCAACTCCGCCGTCGCCGTTTTACTTCCCGTAATATTAATTCGGACGGGACTCGACAGCAGTGAAGCCGTGGCACAATTCGGCATCATTTCCGGCATGGTCACCCCCGTTCTCTTCATTCCGTCTACGCTGATCGGATCGCTTGCGCTCGTACTCGTCCCGGAGCTTTCCGAAGACTTCTATCGCGGCAACGTCGATCGTTTGAAAAAAAACATCGAACGCGGTTTGCTTTTTTCCGTGCTGGTTACCTGCATTCTGCTCCCCTTTTTCTACGCCGTCGGCAAGGAACTGGGCATGTTGGCATTCGCCAACCTCACCGCAGGAGAAATGATCTCACGTGCCTGTCCTTTACTTCTGCCCATGAGTCTCACCATGATTTCCACGAGCATCTTAAATTCCATGGGATTTGAAAAGACGACTTTTCTCTTCTATTTCGTCGGTGCCGCCGCTCTTTTGCTCTGCATTTTACTTTTACCGAGCCTTTGCGGCTCGTACGCCTATCTGATCGGGCTTGGAATCAGCTATACGGCAACCGCCTCGTGCAACCTTGTTTTTCTTCGTAAAAAATGCCCGATCTTTGAAAAACGAGGAAAGCAGATATGCG
>CAZRAS010000037.1:0-8125 GCA_964598045.1 uncultured Clostridia bacterium
AGGAAAAGTGTGTAAGCCTTATTTTTTTACTTACACACTTTATTTTACACTCTCTAAACTCCTGCTTTTTGGGCAGTCCTTCTTTTTATGTTTTATGCTTCTGTCTTTTCTTTACGATTTTCGGCTTTTTCCATTTCTTTGATTTTTTCATCGAGTAATCGATCTAATTTTGTCTGCATTTCTTCTTGCCCCTTTTTCAATAAGGTACGCATTTTATAACTGTTTGCGGCAATCAATGCGCCGCCGATTCCGCCGATGACGAGTCCGATTGCAAATTTTTCCATATTATTTCTCCTTCGGGAAACTCCCTTACGAGCAGTATGTGAAAGAATTCGACGAATATACGTACAAATTCACGTAAAATTTCATTTATTTTTCATAAGAAACGATAGACGAAAGGGGATTTTTGTGGTATAATGTTTGCATGATAGCAAAAAGAGCGATTGCCTTCGATATCGGCAACAAAAGAATAGGGGTGGCAATTTCCGATCCCTTTAACGAATACGCAATGCCTTGCGAAACATACGTGCGCACTCGCAATATCGACGTGGATGCGAGCGCTTTGGCGAAGCTTGCCAAAGAAAAGGGCGCGGGAGTGATCGTATGCGGTATGCCCTTTCATTACGACGGTTCGGAGGGGATCCAGACGGCGAAGACGAGGGAATTTATCGAATACCTTCGCGAAAAAACGGATCTGCCGATCGAGCTCGAGGACGAGCGTTTTACCACTATGCAGGCGAGGGAGACGCAAATTCAGGGCGGAATCAAATGTGCCGACAGAAAAAAGACGATTGATTCCATCGCGGCATCGTATATTTTGGAAAGCTATCTCATAAGAGAAAAAAAGAAAAATAAAAAGGTGGAGGACCTGAGCATGAATAACGAAAACGAAATTTACGAAGAAGACGACCGTATTTTTGAAGTGGAATCGGAAGACGGCGTGATTGAAAAATTGTATCACATCGCTACGATCGAACACGACGGGGGGATGTATTGCTGCTTCCAAAAGGCAGAGCCGGAAACGGAAGAAGAAGAGGACGAAATTATCATTTTTGCCTTGAAAGGCGAGGGTGACGACGCCGTTTTGGAACCGGTGGAAGACGAGAATTTGCTCGACGCCGTGTTTGATGAATTCTGCCGTCAGTATGAAGAATACGAAGAGAGTGAAGGCGAGATTGACGCCGAATAATTCGGATAAAAACGACGCGGGGATGAAAATCTCCGCGTATTTTTATGCGTAGAAGATATTTTGCTCGTATTTTATCGGTGCCTGAACGCTTGTTACGGACGTTTACGCGGTTTGCTATATATAGAGGAAGGCATCGAAAAATTGAATGCAGGGTATCAAAAGATTTTTTTTAAAAAATACAAAAAAAATTTCAAAAACCTCTTGACAAATCAAAATTATATGCTATAATAAAGGTACAAAAGGAAAGAAACCAACAGAAATTGTTTGGTAATTTCAAAAGCAAAATAAAGAGAGGAAGGTCCGATGGACAACTGAACCTGAAGCCGACGGTATCGGCAAAGTGCCACAGGGACGTGGCGAACGAAAAAAAGGAAAGGAGGGTACGAAAAGTGATGATTCCTTCCCAAGATGAGGCGATTGCCTGAAAGGTAACCAAACGCAACAATAGAAGGGTACTGTACTCGGAAGGCGTGACCGCGGAACGATAGAAGCGGCCGACAAAGTGAGAGGAGGTAAGCGCTATGATTTGTGTAACGTTACAAAAGATCCGTACGGAGGGGGATACTCCAACGTACACGTAATCTTCGCCACCGACGTGAGTCGGGGGATAAAGAAATTGTTAAAGGAGGTGCGTGAGAAAATGAAAATGGAACTTACGACAAAACGGTACTTTAGCAAAGAAGATAAAGAGAGGTAAAATCCAATGAACCAAGCAGCGAGGAATGCAAGTAAATAGGAATCCGTAAATAGAAAATCGCGTAAATCCGCAAATCGAAATTGAGTTCGGAAAGACACGGATCGAAAATAGTATGTGCATTCTTACAATTGAATAACGAAAGGTATTCCCCTGTCGGTGTGGCAGGGGATATTTTTATATGATCGTTTCGAAGTTTTTTGATTTAGAGAAAGTCCGCAAAATCGGATAAATAAGGATAGATTGACGGGATAAGGGAAAGAAGAAAATTAAACAAAAAAGAAAGGAAGTGTTGACTTTTCAATACGTACATGGTATAATACAAGAAAATATTCCCGTATGAGATAAGTTATGGAAAGACAGCCCAACGCCGAGCAAACGCACGTTATCGAGACGCTCGATGAAAACTTAATTTTATTCGCCAGTGCAGGTACGGGCAAGACGTTTACCGTCGCCAACCGCGTGAGTCATATCCTTCAAACTCGTCGCGCCGAGCCGAACGAAATTCTTTGCCTTACGTTCACAACCAAGGCTTGCGAGGAGATGAGAGCGGATGTCGCAAGCTACGTAGGACGGGCGGCAAAAGGGGTGGAAATTCGCACCATTCACGGTTTTTGTTATCTGTTGATGAGGGAGGAAAATCGTCGGCGCGGGGATAAGTATCTTGACGCCACCGTGTGCGACGAGACGGACGCTGAGGAACTGCTTCGCAGCATTCTTTCCTCACAGTATGAATATTGGCAGCAGGGGACTATTCCCGAGACTGATGAAGGGCACGAGCGGGATATTCGGTTTGCGATTTTTCAAAAAAAGACCTCCTTGCGCAACTTTGTAAGTTCCCTTAAACACGCTCGAGAGTCGCAAAAGATTTACACTTTGAACGAGGCAGAAGATTATCAACGCGCGTACGAATATCTTCGTAGCACAGAGCCTGCAACCTACGCCTCGATCCTTTCTATTTCCGATAAACAGGGGGAGCAGGTACGAGATCACGAATTTGAAAGTGCTATGAATCTGTATGCCGGTCGGCTTGCTTTTGCGTATGACGATTATCTTAGAAAGAGCAATCGAGTGGATTACGACGATTTGATCATTTTTGCCAGCCGATACTTGGACGAGCAGGAAACGCTCGTGCGGTGGGCAACTTGTTATAAGTATGTCATCGTGGATGAAATGCAAGACACGAGTATGTTGGAATACTCGGTGTTGAAACGTATTTTCGGGAAAAATAACGTGATGATGTGCGGCGATTTTTTTCAGTCCATTTACGAATGGCGCGGCTCTCGTCCCGAATACGTGTTGGAGGATTTTATTCGAAATTTCCATGCGAAAATCTATATGTTTTCGGAAAATTATCGCTCCACGCGCACGTTGACTGCGGCGACGTTCGGGTATTTACGTGCGACTTATCCTCAGTTTGTGGGGAAATATTGCCCCGAGGATATCACTGTGCGTAGTACCGACGAGGGGACGAAAATCCTGCTTTTAGGGTTTGATAACCGCAAAGAGGAGGGATATCGCATCTATCGGTATTTGAAAAAGAACATGGCGGAAGGGAATACGAGCCTTTGCGTTATGGCACGTTCCAATTTCTATTTATCTTCGTTGTTGCGTACGTTTGAAGAGTGTAACCTCGAATATCCGGAAGAAGAGCGGCTCCGCTTTTTTACGGCGGAGGAAAATCTTCAATTTTATAGAAAACCGGTCATAAAAGACGTGCTCGCCGTGTTGAAGCTTCTTTTTAACAAGGCGGACAGAGTGAGCATGGAGCGCATTTCGCAAAGGTATGTGCGCCTTGTCGGTATCAAAGCAATTGAACAGATTCGCTTGCAAAATCGAGTGGGGGCGTCTATCGTTTCCTTCCTCGATCGACAAGTGTATGACCATGAAGAGCCCTACCATGTATTAATTGAAAGCTTTTATGACGGAGAAATCGTGGTATACGACACTGAGACGACAGGGTTGGATTTAAACGCCGATCAAATGGTGCAGATTGCTGCCGTTCGCATGGATCAAGAGGGAAATATAATCGACGTTTTCGAACGCATGATCGAGCCGACGGTGCCCATCGGGCAGGGAGCGTACGAGACGCACGGATTCGATCTTGCTTATATTCGCGAGCACGGTGGCGTGAGTGCCAAAGAGGGGTTACGTGATTTTTCCGAGTTTGTACGCGGCGCGCTCTTGGTTGGACATAACAGTGCTCGATTCGATGCGCCGCTGATCCGTCGCCAGCTTCGAGAAAACGGATTGCCGCCCTTGGAAATTCGAGGGGAATACGACACGTTGTCGATTGCAAAGGAATTTCATGCAGAGTTGCCCGATTTTCGATTGTCAACCCTTTGTTTTAAGTACGATATCGTTAACGAGGCGGCACATAATGCGTACGGGGACATCGTGGCAACGGCAAAGGTATTGTATAAGTTGATCACGCAGGATATCCTTCCCACGGCGTTGGAACGCCAAGCCGTCTGTGCAAAATATAAGGACAAATTTGAAAAGCTCTACGCCTTTTTTGAGGCACTTCGAGAAAAATGCAAGTCGGCGAGTGCAGCCGATACGCTTGCGTTTATTATCGACAAAATGATGATGAAAAGCAAATATAAAAGCGACGGAGATCATCGTGCGCTTGACTGGTTGGTGTCTGCTTTTTACGGCGAAAACGGGGATGCCGAGTCGATTTTGCAAGATTTCGTGACGAATGCGGAGCTTGCCGCCACTCGCGCGGACGGGCTTTTCGTCGGAAAAAATGCGCTGCCTTTGCTTACCGTGCATCAGGCGAAAGGTTGCGAGTTTGATGTGGTAATTTTGGCGGGGGCGGACGATCGAAATTTTCCCAACTTTTTTGCAAAAAACGAAAGGACGGAGGAGGAAGAAAAACGGGTGTTTTACGTGGCAATCAGCCGCGCGAAGAAAAAACTTGTGTTAACCCGTTCGCTCGACAACGGAAGAACGGCGCTCGCACCCAGTCCGTTTGTAAAAAATATTCCGGAAGAATATCTTTGGAGCAACGAAGGATGGCACCGGGTAAGCGATGAATGAGAAAATAGATGGAATAAGGAGAAAGAATATGATAAAATTCATCCATTGCGCAGACGTGCATTTGGGTTCAAAAATGGAAGCGAAACTTCCCAAATCGAAGGCGGAGGAACGGCGCGGCGAAGTGCGTAAAACTTTCCATCGAATGGTGGAGTATGCGAAGAAGGAGAACGTGCGTGCCATCTTGCTTGCGGGGGACGTATTCGATTGCGATCGCCCTTTGAAACGAGATAAGGAATTTTTCTATGACGTCGTGAAAGGAAATCCCGAACTTGACTTTTTGTATTTGCGCGGCAATCACGACAGTGCGGAATCTTATGAAGAGGAGGGGGTGCCCAATCTCAAACGATTTTCGGAAGTATGGACGGGCTACGATTACGGCGACGTACGCATTTCTGGGTTGGAAATTTCTCGCGAGAACGCACTGTCTTTGTACAGTACGTTGCAATTGGACGAAAAACGAAAAAATATCGTCATGCTCCACGGGCAAGTGACTTCTGTTTCGGGTATGGATAAGATCAACGTGCATAAACTTGCCGATAAAAACGTCGATTATTTAGCACTCGGACATATTCATTCGTACGTGGAGAATAAGTTGGACGATAGGGGCAGGTATGCGTACAGCGGTTGTTTGGAAGGACGCGGCTTTGACGAATGCGGAGAAAAAGGCTTTGTCCTTTTGGAAGTCGATCAAGAAATTTCTTCCACGTTTATTCCCTTTGCCGAGCGTTCAATTGAGGAATACTCCGTCGATATTACGGGTACGGGTAAGACGTATGAGGCGTATCAAGCGGTGAAGGCGACTGTGCGCTTTTCCCCTGCAAACCTCTATCGAATTTTGCTTACGGGGGAGATCGATTACGAAAACGATACCCTTGCCTCCGACGTGGAGCGCTTGCTTTCCGACGATTGCTATTTCGTTTCCGTCAAGGACAAGACGTTGCGAAAATTGGAAAGAAGGGAGTATGAAGGGGATATTTCTCTACGCGGAGAATTTATTCGCCAGGTCATGGCAAATCCCGATTGGGATGACGAGCGTAAAAGTCGCGTAATTACACTCGGCTTGAAAGCACTTGAAGATCGAGAGGTGGAATAATGAAACTGCTTTCCTATCACATTGAAAATTACGGAAAAATTCACGATCGAGACGGGGATTTTGTGGACGGACTTACCTGCATTTGCGAGCGGAACGGCTTTGGCAAGAGTACGATGGCGTCCTTTCTCAAGGGGATGTTTTACGGGTTGCCTTCTTATACGAAGAGTACGAAAGAATTTACCGAGCGCCAGCGATATTATCCTTTCTCCGGGGGAAAGTTCGGCGGCAATCTCACCTTCGAATATGAGGGTGACGTCTATCGAATCGAGCGTTTTTTCGACAAAAAAAGTGCGAAGGGCGACGAGTGCAAAATATATAAGAACGGCACGATTTACGAGGGGGGCGGAGAAGAAATCGGCAAATCGATTTTCGGGGTGGACGAGGAGTCTTTCAAAAAGACGGTGTTCATCACCGTGGACGAGGTGGAAATTTCATCCACGCATAGCATCAACGAAAAACTTAACGGCACGGTGGACGGCACGGACGAGAACGGGTTCGAACGGGCAATCGAGACGTTGGACAGGGCAAAAAAGAATTTGAAGGCGGTGCGTGGCGGCGGTGGAAGGATCAACGAATTGAAAGAAGATATCCTGAAATGCAACGTCGAGTTGAAAAATTTGCGAGATATGCACCAAAGTTTGTCGGCAAAATATCTCAAACGAGAGGGCGTGTCGGCGGATATTCGAGATTTGGAAGAAAAGTTGAAACAGGCAAACGGGGAAAATCTTCTCCTGCAAAAATGGGATACGTACGATCGTACGTTGGCACGGAAACAGGAAAAAGAAAGAGCACTTTCGTCGTGGAATTTGAAATATCCGTTGGGGCTTCCTACGGAGAAAGAACGTGCGGCGTTGCAAGAACAGTGGCAACAAAACAGTCTCGTTCGCGATCGATTGCAACAAGGGGAGAATTTTTCAGGAAGAACGGAAAAACTGCGTGAGTTGGATAAAAAATTCCAAAACGGCATACCCATGGTTGAGGATACGCATAAAATGCAGGGAAAAATCAATCTTTTGACCGTTTTGGAAACGGAACGAAAGGGTTTGGAGAACTATCAACCGTCGGAACGAGAGAGAGAACTGGCACTTCGTTTTGAAAAAGGCGTGCCGTCTCAAGACGAGTTGCGGGAAAAACACCTGCTTGCGGAAGAAATCAAGCAAACGGAGAAGAGGTTGCAAGAGAAATCGGCAGCGTTGCTACAAGGACAAACGCAGACGAGCAAACGAAAATTTAACGGCAAATTTTGTCTTTTCATCGTCGCGGTGATCTTGCTTATCGGCGGCGTTATCTCGTGGTTCGTGTTTCCGACGGCGGCGATTGCGCTGTGGATCGCAGGGGGCGTAAGCTTAGTGGCAGGACTCTTGGTAAAGAACGTGAACGCACCCATGTCCCACTCGAACGAAAAAGACGACCTTCTTTCCTTACAGGCCGAAACGGACGTTTTGAAAGAGAAACTGTTGGCGTTTACGAAAAAGTACAAGCCTCGGAACGAGGACGGAATTTTCGCTTTGGCAGTTTTGGAAGAGGACGTGAAGGGGTACTACGCGCAAAAGCAGGCGGAAAGGACGAGAACCGCTCGGCGTGAAGAACTCGACGCGCAGGCGAATGCGTTGGGAACGGAATGTACACGCTTTTTGGAAAAATACGAGATGCCGACGCAGAATTTGCAGGCGGGACTTAATCAATTGACGGCAGAACTTGCGTTGTATCGAAATTTGCAGGCGGATCGAGCGAATGCGGAACGTATCCGAGAAGAACTTTCCCAACAGTTGAAGAATGGGGAAAATATCTTGCTCGATACCTTAAAACGATACGGCTTGAACGCTTCGGTGGCAACCATGGACGGATTGAAAGAGTTGGAAATGGCGGCGCGTGCCAAAGAAGATCTCGTGGCGGACGTCGAACGCTTGACGCATGAGTTGGAAAAATATAAAACGGAAAACGGATTGACCGAACGCCCGGCAGGGGAGCAAATCGGCGTGGACGAATTGCAAGATTCCTTGTCCGCGCTTCGTAAAGAACTCGCCGTATGCGACAAGCAAATCTCCGAGGTCGAGCGGCAGGTAGAAGGGCAGTCCGATTTGGAAAACATGTTGGCGTTAAAAGA
>CAZRAS010000038.1:0-8083 GCA_964598045.1 uncultured Clostridia bacterium
AAGAATTCGGCATGCCGATCGGTTCGCTCGTTACGGGAAAAATGGTGTCTGCATTAAAACGTTTGGGCTTCAAAAAGGTGTTCGACACCAACTTCGGGGCAGATCTTACGATTATGGAAGAAGCGACCGAGCTTTTGGATAGAATTCAAAACGGAGGCAAGCTTCCCATGATCACGTCTTGTTCTCCCGGCTGGGTCAACTATGCCGAATATAATTACGGCGATCTGCTCGGGCATCTTTCTACGTGTAAATCTCCTCATGAAATGTTCGGTGCGATTTTGAAGAGCTACTATGCGGAAAAGATCGGCGTGAAACCTGAGGATATGTATGTCGTTTCCGTGATGCCCTGTACGGCGAAAAAATACGAAGCTTCGAGAGCGGAACTCTCCGTGAACGGATTGCAGGACGTCGATGCCGTATTGACGACGAGGGAACTCGGGAAGCTCATCAAACGTTCGGGCATCAATTTTACCAAGCTTCCCGACGGCGAATTCGACAACGATATCGTGGGCGATTATACGGGCGCAGGGGTTATTTTCGGTGCGACGGGCGGCGTTATGGAAGCGGCGCTTCGTACGGCGGCATATAAACTCAGCGGCGAAGAACTTGCAAAGCCCGAAGTGAAAGAGGTTCGAGGACTTGAGGGAATCAAGGAAGCGACCTATCGTCTTGGCGGCGTAGAAGTGAACGTAGCCGTTGCGCACGGCATGAAGAATGCGAAAGTGTTGATGGATGAGATTCGTGCGGGAAAGAGCAAGTATCATTTCATTGAAATTATGGGTTGTCCCGGCGGTTGCGTTGCAGGCGGCGGTCAGCCGTACGTGAAACCTTGCTTCCTGCCTAACGAGGATGCCGATATCTTGGATACTTACAAAGAAAAACGGGCGGATGCGCTCTATCGCGAGGATGAGTCAAAAACCATTCGAGTATCCCACAAGAATCCTCAAATCGTCAAGCTTTACGATGAATTTTTGGAAAAGCCTAATTCGCATAAAGCGCACGAGCTTCTCCATACCACCTATCAAGAAAAAGAGAAATATTCTGAATAAAACAAGGGTCCGTCAGATCTCGGAAAGAGGTCTGACGGATTTTTATCGAATTTTTTCGTGGTTTATGAAGGGCTTCTTGTAAGCAAGGGTACGCGGAATAAAAACAGTTGTTAGGACATAAAATTTTTAAGAGAAAGGGAGCGAGAAATATATTTTTTGTCCGTTTCTCTATTTTTTTGCGTAAAACAGTTGACAGATGGGTTGTTTCGTGTTATAATACAAATGAACAATTGAACAAGTGTTCAAATGTTCAAGCGATATGGATAGGCGTTTTGCGTTTATTCTAAAAAATTCGATAGCCGAAGAATGGTTTGAAAAGGAGTAAATATGGAAATGATTCATTGCGATCATGAAAAGGCGCATCAAGCTGCCGCACAGCGTGCGAAAGAAGAGATGCTGGCAAATTCCGATTTGGAAAAAGTTTGTAAAATTTTTCAGCTTTTGTCCGATCCCGGGCGCCTAAAAATCGTCTTGACGCTCATGAAAGGCGAAATGTGTGTCTATCACATCACGGAAGTGTGTGAGGGGAGTATGAGTTCGATCAGCCATCAACTTCGTTTGCTTCGCGATAACGGCATCGTGAAAGCGAGGCGAATGGGGAAGAATATGGAATATTCGATTGCGGACGAACACGTGCGTGAAATCGTAGAAATGGGGATTGCACATCTGCATTGTGAGGTGGACGAATGAAAAAGACGTTAAACATTATGGGACTGGATTGCGCCGGGTGCGCGGCGGAGTTGGAAGAAGAACTTGCGAAAATCGAGGGTGTAACAGAGGTTTCGGTTTCTTTCGTGAATCAGAAAATCACCGTGGAATATGAAACGGAGGAAGCTCTCATCAAAGTGATCGAGCAGGCAAACGGATTTGAAGAAGTGAAAGTACTTGACGAGGCGTCTACGGGAAAGGCGATTTTACATATTGAAAATCTCGATTGTCCCGTTTGTGCGGAAGAGTTGCAAAGCGATTTGCAAAAGATTAAGGGGGTGAAGTCCGTTTCGGTGGACTATCTTTCCCAAACGATTACCCTTGACGCGGAAAACGAAGAGGTGATTGCAAAAGTCGTCAAAAAAGCAAACGCTTTTGAAAAAGTTCGTGTGTTGGACGGGGACATGTATGAGGTGAAGTCAAATTCTCACCGTCGTGCATGGTGCATGATCGGTATTTCTTCGCTGTTTTTTCTTGCAGGACTTCTGCTTGAATACATAGGAAGCGGAATGATTGCGACGGTCTTTCGTTATCTTTGTTTTGCGGTCGCGTACGTTGTCGTGGGGTATCCCGTGCTTGTTTCTACGGCGAAAAATATCGTAAAAGGAAGAGTGTTCGATGAGAACTTTCTCATGACGATTGCATCCCTCGGCGCGCTCGTAATCGGGGAAGTGGGAGAAAGTGTGCTTGTCATGCTACTCTATCAAATCGGAGAGCTGTTGCAGTCGATTGCGGTCGGTTCTTCTCGAAATTCCGTCACCGAACTTATGAAACTCAAAAGCGAGCAGGCAACGATTGTTGTGGACGGCGAGCAAAAAGTCGTGTCTCCCGAAGATGTGCAGGTGGGAGATGTCGTACTCGTCAAGGCGGGAGAGAAGGTTCCCGTGGACGGGATTTTGTTGGACGAAAGCGCAACGCTCGACACCAAATCGTTGACGGGCGAGGCAGAGCTTCGTTCTTTCGAAAAAGGAGAAGAAATTCTTTCCGGGTGTATAAATGCAGGGGGTATGTACGAGATGAAAGCCGTTCGTCCCTATCAAGAGAGCGCGGTGAGCAAAATTTTGGATATGGTGGAAAATGCTTCGTCGGGCAAAGCGGCCCCTGAGAAGTTTATCACCAAATTCGCTCGAATTTATACCCCCGTCGTATGTATTGCGGCACTCGTGATTGCACTTTGTTCCCCCTTGTTGAGCGGATTGATCATGGACGGGAAATTGTATTTTAAGGACTGGATGCGGTGGTTGCAATCGGCACTTACGTTCCTCGTTATTTCCTGTCCCTGTGCCCTGATTATTTCCGTCCCCCTCACCTATTTTTCGGGAATCGGTGCGTGCGCGAAAAAGGGGATTTTGGTGAAAGGAGCCACGTATCTCGACACCGTTGCTAAAGTGAAGACGGTTGCGTTTGATAAAACGGGAACGCTGACGGAAGGAAACTTTGTCATCTGCGGCACTCATGCCCGAAAGGGGGGCGAGGACGAATTGCTCGGGTTGATTGCCGCGGCGGAATGTTGTTCTTCTCACCCCATTGCCAAGGCGTTTGCGTCGGTGGAGACGGCATACGTGGCGGAAAACGTGGCGGAGGAAGCCGGGCGAGGACTTCGTGCGATGATCAACGGCGAGCGAGTGCTTGTCGGAAACGAAATGCTTTTGCGGGAAGAAAAGGTGGAGTTCGTGGCTGCGGAAAGTGTCTATACGGTGGTCTATCTTGCCAAAAACGGCGAATATATGGGCTATGCGGAGATCGGCGATCGTATTCGTGCGGAGGCAAAATCAACGGTTGACTGTTTGAAACGGATGGGCGTAAAACGCCTTGTGATGCGGACGGGCGACGGGGAAAGACGAGCTCTAAAAAGTGCAAACGAGGTGGGCATGGTTGAGGTGGACGCACAATTGCTACCCGTTGACAAGCTGGAAAAAGCGGAGGAACTCAAAAAGGACGGCGTGCTTATGTACGTGGGCGACGGCATCAACGACGCGCCCGTGATGGTGGCTGCCGATTGTGCGGTGTCGATGGGAAAACTTGGCAGCGCAGCGGCGGTGGACGCTTCCGATTTGGTGCTTATTTCCGACGATTTGTCTGCATTGCCGGAGACGGTTAAGATTGCGAAAAAGACGCGAGCAATCGTGTTGCAGAACATCGTTTTCTCCATAGTGATGAAAGTCGGATTTATGGTGTTGGGCGTGTTAGGCGTATTGCCATTATGGCTTGCGGTGTTTGCGGACGTCGGAGTGATGCTTTTGGCAGTTTTGAACAGTTTTAGAGTGCGTTTCACAAGAACGTAAAAATGGAAAAATTCCCTGAAAATGCTTACCGTTTTCGGGGAATTGTGTTATACTATAAGAAAAAAGGATAAGGCGGTTTTACGTTTTCGATGACGGAAACGGGAGGAATTGATATGAAAACGTTGGTGGTTGCAAGCAATAACAAGTATAAACTTCGCGAGATCTCGGAAATTTTTACCGAATTCGAAGTGTGTTCTCAAAAACAAATGGGCTTTGACGAGGAAGTGGAAGAGACGGGTAAAACGTTTGCGGAAAATGCCCTTCTCAAGGCTCGTGCGGCAAGTAAAGCGCTCGGCGTGATAGCACTCGCCGACGACAGTGGACTTTGCGTGGACGCTTTGGACGGCGCTCCGGGAGTTTATAGTGCTCGATATTGCGGAACGCATGGCTCGGATAAAGAAAATCGCGATTTGCTTTTGCAAAATTTGAAGGGTATTGAAAATCGTCGGGCGTATTTTTGCAGCGCAATTGCCCTTGTGTATCCCGACGGGCGGGAATTCGTGGCGGAAGGGCGTACGTTCGGAAGCATTCTCACCGAAGAAGTAGGCAAAGGGGGATTTGGCTACGATTGCATTTTTCAAAGCGACGATTTGGGGATGTCTTTCGGGATGGCGACGGCGGAAGAGAAAAACGGTGTATCCCATCGTTTTCGTGCCTTGCAAGAAATCCGTAAAATTTGGAAGGAGCAGGAAACAAAATGAAAACGTTGATTATTCTTTCGGATACGCACGGAAATCGAAACGTGGCGGAACAGCTTTCCGTGCTTGCGGCTGAAAATGATTATATCGTACATTTGGGAGACGGGGCAGGCGATATGAAGGAGCTGCGCAATCTCTATCCCGAAAAGGTGTATGCTTGCACCGGGAATTGCGATTTGTATGCACCGTCGCCCGAGGAGGATGTGTTGGAAGTGGAGGGGGTACGCATTTTCTATTGTCACGGACATAGATACGGCGTGAAGAACGATTTGGATAATTTGGCAAGTACGGCAAAAGCACGCGATTGTCAAATTGCTTTGTACGGACATACCCATCTTGCGAAAATTTCCGTAATCGACGGCGTGACTTTGATCAATCCCGGGACGATGCGTTTTGCACCCGGAAAAGGGGGCAGTTATTGCTATCTCGTCGTGAACAAGAATACCTATACGCCTGTGATCGTCGGGGATACCTATTTTTAATAAAACGTCTTTATAAGGAGTGCCGCCGCAAACCGAAAGGTTTGCGGCGGCACTTTATTTCGCTATTGATCTGTTTTGTTTTTATGGTTATTCGCAAATTTCAACGGTGTAAGAAACTTTTTTGTTGTCGTTGGGCTTTACGTGGGTCATATCTGCTTTCCTTTCCAAGTCGTCCCGTTTTCCTTCCGTTGCGGCGAGTGCCGTCCACGGTTCGAAACAGACGAAGGGGGCGTCGGTTTTGCCGGGATGCCAGAATCCGATATATTTGAAGTCTTCGAAATGTACTTTCACTTGACGGTTCGAGCATTCTGATTTATAAGCGAAGTGGCGGGAAGTCTGCGAGAGTACCACGGCGTCGTTGTCGAAGAGGTCGTGTACGAAATGCAGGCGAAGCCCTCCCTCTAAAGCGTACGGCTCGGACGTGCCTTCCATGAGCGGGGCAACTTGCGAGAAGGGATGGCGCATGACGTTGCTCTTTTCGCTGAATTCGATATAGTAGGATTCAAACTTGCCGCCGTCGAAGGGAATATTGATGCCGGGATGACCGCCGAACGCACAGACGAGCGTTTTATCGTCCGTGTTTTTCACCTCTTGCGTGACGGTGAGTGCGTTGTCTTTGATTTCAAAAGTAACTCGATAGGCAAAGCGGAAAGGGTATTCTCGAAGCGTTTCCTCGTTAGCAACGAGAAGAAAAACGAGCTTGGTTGCCGAGCGTTCCTCCAACGTGAACGTGGCGTATCTTGCAACGCCGTGCGTGCGTGAGGCGTACTCCTTCCCGTCATACGTGTAGGTATTTTGATACATTCTGCCGATGAAGGGGAAAAGATTATACGCGCGTCCGCCCCAGTAAGTTTTATCCCCCTGCCAAAGATACTCCGTTTGGGTGGATTTGGAATAAAGAGATTGCAGTTGTGCGCCCGCGGTGTCGACGGCAACTTTGAGCTTTTTATTTTCGATATGATAGATCATGGAAGTCGCTCCTTATGGATTTGCTCCATTCTATCATATTTTTGCAGATTTGTAAAGACTTTGGTAAAAAATAGTAAAATAATTTTCAAAAAAGTATGGAAAAAAATTTTTTCACAGTTTTCGATTTTTTTGTCGTCGAACGAGTGACTTTTTTATAAAATTGTTATATAATGGTGATAATCAAACATGAGAGGGGAAATTTCTTAACTTTGTTAGGAGGAAAGGAGAACCTACAAATGGAACATGTAGTCAATATCATAATGATGCTTGCGGCTTGCGGCGCATTTCTCGTCGGCTTCAAATTTTTGAGCGAGAACATGGAGAAACTTGCCGGCAACAGCTTGAAAAAACTGTTCAACAAAACGTCTGATAAAAAACTTGTCGGCGTCGGGATCGGGGCGATCGCCACGGCAGCCGTGCAAAGCTCGGGGGTTACCTCTGTCATGATCATCGGTTTCGTAAACGCCGGGATCATGTCCTTGAAACAGGCGGCAACCATGATTATGGGTGCAAACATCGGTACGACGATCACGGCGCAACTTGCTGCGTTCAGCTCGTTCGATATCGCTCCCTTCTTTATCGCCCTTTTGTTTGTCGGCGTCATGATGGAAATGCTTTCCAAAAACGATAAGGTACGCTCGATCGGGCTTGCGCTTGCCGGGTTGGGACTTGTGTTTTTTGGTTTGGAGATTATGTCCGACTCCATGAGCGGGTATAAAGACAATCCTGCGGTTACTCAATTTTTGAGCAGTATCAGCAATCCGCTCTTATTGCTTTTGTTTGGGATTGTTTTTACAGCCTTGTTGCAATCGTCCAGCGCTGTGACGACCATCATTATTGCTATGGTAGGGCAGGGTTTGATGATCGGCGGTGGCGGAAATGCCGTTCTTTACCTCATTTTAGGCTCCAACATCGGTTCGTGTGTGACGGCGCTTATTTCGTCTATCGGGACGTCCGTGAATGCACGACGTACGAGTATGATCCACCTGCTCTTTAATGTGACGGGAGCATTGCTGTTCAGCGTGTTGTTGTTGATTTGGTCAACGCCTGTCGTCGGGGTGGAATTCTTTGACGTGACGTTTGCAAAATGGTTCCCCGGTGCGCCTACAACGCAAATTGCAATGTTCCACACCTTCTTTAATGTTATTTGTACCGTTTTATTCCTGCCGTTTACCGACGTGCTCGTGAAATTGGTGACGTTGTTGATTCCCGAGAAGAATACGGTAAAAAAGGAAGCTTGGGAACTTGTCTATATGGACAAGCGTTTCTTGAATACGCCTCCCGTCGCGCTCGAACAGTTGAAAAAAGAAGCTTTCCGTATGGCGGATATGTCTATGGAAAACGTGGGAGTCGCTTTCCGCGCTTTTATCGATCGCGACGAAAGTATGCTTGCCAAAGTAGATGAAACAAATGAAAATATCGTAAAGATCAGCGAACAGATCAGCAATTACCTTGTGCGTGTATCGGCAAGCGGTATCTCTTACTACGATGAAAAACTCGTTAGCGCTTTGCATAATAACGTAGGCGACATCGCCCGTATTGCGGAGCTTGCGGATAACTTTACCAAGTACACCAAGCGTGAGATTAAGGAAAACCTTACCTTCTCCGAAGGAATCAACGCGAAGTTGGAGGTGATGCAGGATTGCTTGCAAAAACAGTATCTTCTCGTCAAGAATATCATTCTCGAAGGGGATCGCAGCGTGTTGGCCGAATCGGATGATTTGGAAGATACGATCGACACTATGCGTAAGGAATTGGTGGCGGAACACATCGTGCGTCTCAGCCAAGGCAAATGCCGTCCCGAAAATAATACGGTTTTCATCAATCTTGTATGCAACCTGGAACGTGTCGGCGACCACTTGAACTTTATCGCACACAGCTTGGACGAGATT
>CAZRAS010000039.1:0-7933 GCA_964598045.1 uncultured Clostridia bacterium
CCCGTATTTTGTCATCACCGTCGTATGCAGAAACTGATATTTGTTGGGCTTTGGCTTGGCGATATAATCTTTGATACGCCCCGGAATAGGACTCCAACGAACGTGAATTCTTCCTAATACGGTGTAACATTCCCCCACCGTTTTAACGATGACGCGCACTGCCGTAAGATCGTAAATCTGATCGAGCGTTTTACCCTTATTCTTCATCTTTTTATAGATGGAATAGAAATGTTTGGGACGTCCGAAAACTTCTCCTTCCACCCCTTCGCTCTTCATAAGTTCCTTGATCTCTGCCACAATGTTATTGACGAACTCCTGACGTTCGCTCACCTTTTGACGAATATTGTAGACAAGATCTTCATACGCCTCGGGATCGAGATATTTTAAACACAAATCTTCCAGCTCGCATTTGATTTGCGAAATACCCAAACGTCCGGCAAGCGGCGTATAGATGTCAAGCGTTTCCTTCGCCATACGCTGTTGACGTTCATAAGAAAGAAAGTTCAAGGAACGCATATTATGCAATCTGTCCGCAAGCTTGATGATAATGACGCGTACATCCTTTGCCATCGCGACGAAAATTTTACGGAAATTTTCGGCGTTCTCGTCCTCTTTTGACTTAAACACGATTTTTTCGAGTTTGGTCACCGAATTTACCAGTCCCAATACCTCATTGCCAAACTCTCGTTTGATATCCTCGGCGGTGGCTTCCGTATCCTCGATCACGTCATGCAAAAGCGCCGCGGCAATCGTTGCCCCGTCCAAGCCTAACCCCATTAAAATTTCCGCAACGGCACAGGGATGAATAAAATAAGGTTCTCCGGAAGCGCGTTTTTGGTTGGCATGTGCCTGCCTTGCAAACTCATACGCCTTGATCAGCATCCCCCGATCTTCCGCATTATACAGTTGTTGAATTTTCTCTAACGTACTTTCCATTCTTCAAACCTGTTGCAAAAGACAAACTTTTCTATAAATACTTGAATTCGAAAGATCGGCTTTAACCCCTCGATACACCGTGAGCCGTCCTTCTCCGAGTGCCACGAGCCCAAGTTCTTCAAACACTTTGAGGGCAAAGATAAATTCGCGTTTATCAAAGCCCAAGCCGTTGCACGCGTCGGCAATTTCCTCCACGCTGTCTCCGAAAAGGCTGTTCACTTCATGGCGAAGTGCCGAGAAAATTTCCAAAAGGCTCTCTCTTGCAACATCCAGTCCTTCAAACATTTTATAACCGCAAATTTCGCGGTTAACAAATACCTGCCTGCCACCTAACGACTCGATGTGGAAGTCGGAAGGGGTATCCAAAAAGATAAAATCACGATATCCGGACAAATCTGCGTCAGGAGCAGGAGATACGATAAGCATATTCGACAAATTTCTCGACGAAGGATAGAACAAATCACATCCGAAGCCTTCCAGTTCCTCATAGAAGCGCAAAGTTCGCCGATCGGAAGCAATCAAACAAAGGCCGTACGGACATTCCGTGCGTTTTCTTTTAATCAACGCCTTTATTTCCTCCGTGGAAAGCTCGATCGGTTCCAATCCCGATTGAGGTGCGTAGAAACGGGCAATCGAGTTAGCAAAAATACTCACCGTCGTCGCTCTCCCCGTTTTCCCGTCGTAAAGAAGATCTCGCACATACCCTTTAATATATTCTCTACCTTTATACTTAGAAAGATTGACGTCGAAAATGAACTTCTTGCGAACGTCGCTCTCGATAATCTTCAAATTTTTCGCACCGGAAAAATACATCAAATCGATATAATCGCTCTTCACGGAAATATGCGGCGACATCGCTTTCACCGGTCGAGCCGTACATGCCCCTGCCGAAATAAAGAATAAAGGACGTTTATGTCCGACCCCGTACGGTTCGAGCTGTACGATCTCACGCGCAAATTTTTCGGGGAATTGTCCTTTAATCTCCTCGCAAACGTGAATAATCTGTTCAAAATCTTCGGGTGCATACGTCCGCCCGATTTCTTCGTTCAACGCCTTTTCCAGTTCGTCAAACTTATCCACGCGCACGTTGATCCCCGCCGCTTGGGCGTGACCGCCAAACTCTTCGATATATTCGGAACAGTTTTTCAATGCCGTAAAAATATTGATGTTTTCAATACTTCGCGCACTCCCTTTCAGCATATCGCCGTGATGGACGAACAAAAGGGTGGGGCGATTATACTCCTCCGCAATCCGCGCCGCCACAATGCCGATGAAACCATTATTCCAGCTTTCGTCGGAAAGCATGATTACGTTGTCGTACGCCCCCTTTTCCAAAAGCTTTTTCTTCGCAGACGCATACAATTCGTCGCAACATTTCTGCCGCTCCGTGTTGTACAAACAAAGCTTGGTTGCAAGCTCGTAAATTTCCGCTTCGTTATCGGAAATAAAGAGTTGAAACGCCGCGCGCGCGTCCCCCATACGTCCTGCCGCATTGACACGGGGCGCAACGGTAAATGCCAAAGTCTGCGCCGTAATCCCGTCATAATTTTTGCCGAGCAGGAGAGAAAAACAGGAACGAGGACGGGTGTTAAATCTCTTCAACCCTTCCGTCACGATATCTCGATTTTCCCCCAACAGGGGTACGCTGTCCGCAACGGTGGCAAGGGTAGCAAAATCTAAATATTGATACGCCGCTTCGCCGATAAGGGCGCAAGCAAGCTTAAACGCAACCCCTGCCCCGCAGAGATTGTCGTAGGGATAGTCGTCTTTAAGTTTCGGATTGACGATGATGCAATCGGGAAGGACTTCCGGAAGCTCGTGATGGTCGGTGACGATGACGTCCGAACCAAGCTCATAAATATATTGTGCTTCTTCCGCGCAAGAGATACCGCAGTCCACCGTGATAAACAGCTCGGGATTGCAATCCTCGAAGATTCGATCCACCGCTTCTATGCTCAATCCGTATCCGTCCGAGCGTTCAGGCACATACACGTGCGCCTCGATACCGAACTGTCTGAGTGCGTGATACATAATCGCGGACGCACAAATGCCGTCGGCGTCGTAATCGCCGAATACAGCCACCGTTCTGCCCTCATCACGCGCCTGCGTGATCAACTCCACCGCTTCCTTCATCCCTTTCATGAGGAAAGGGGAAAGGAAATTCTTTTCCGAAGGACGCATAAATTTACGAATCTTTTCTTCCGTATCTACACCGCGCGCATACAAGATTCGCGTGATTTGTTCCGTCAACCCCGTTGCCGTCGCAAGATCGGACGCTCTATTCAGTTGTTCTGCCGAAAAGGAGTATTCGGGAACGATTTTTTTCATAAGTCTCTCTCTCTTTTTTCTTCTTTATTCTCACACCTACCCCATCTTTACGAGGGTAAACGTAGTTTTAACGCCTATTCTGTTTATGTAGAACGCGTTTCTCTATGACTTTTTCCATGCGCAACTACGTCATCGCAATATAAAATATTCGGGCGGGCGGAGTTTACTCCCGCCCGCCCGCAACTTGTTCGAACTTAGTCCTGTTTTTCTTCTTCTACAGGAGCTTCTTCTACGGGAGCCTCTGCGACTTCTTCTACGGGAGCTGCCTCAACGGGAGTTTCCACAGTTTCTTCTACGGGATCTTCCGCAGGAATCTCTTCCACTTCCTCGGCAGGGGTTTCCTCCACAGGAGCCTCTGCAGCTTCCTCCACGGGAGCTTCTGCAACTTCTTCTACGGGAGTTTCCTCCACGGGAGCGGCTTTCACTTCTTTCTTTTCGAAAACTTTCTTTACTTTCGTAGAGGTTTTTTCCGCACCCACGTAAGCGCCTTCCACGGGTTTGTTATCCAATGCAACTTTGAAAGGAGCATACAATGCAGGTACAAAGAGAAGGCTGACAACCGTTGCCGCAAACAAAGCAAGCAAGGAAAGAAGGGCAAACCATCTTACGCCCATCGTAGCCACAGCCAAGATTACGACGATGCCTGCACCCAAAAGAGCAGCCAACGTCAAGATTTCGTTGCAAGCAGGAAGCACTTCCTTTTCTCCACGGATTTTATTGAGTGCGATTACGCTCATAACCGCAGAGAGAATTGCACCGACTGCAATCACGTAAATCACGGAAGCGGTCACGGGAATACGACTCAAGATGATAAGAGCTACGGTAAGCAACGTGCCGACCAACGTCGAAGCACCGCCTACAATCCCCATATATAAGCCGTAACGAATTGCTACGTACGCAAATACAAGCGCTACAAGCACGGCACCTGCGATGACGCCGCGAAGCACGTAATGATTCGCCAATGTCGCAATCGCATCTTCGCTATTCAAAGCGACAAGAACGGTCGAACCGCTCAATGCGCCGTCTGCACCCGTCAAAGCAGCAAGTGCGCTTTCAAGGGATACTTTCGCCTCAGCCAATTCAGCGTCTTTTCCGAATACGTACACGATTTCGGAAACGTCACCGGACATTTTGCCTTTCATTTCGTATACGATGCCGTATTCGTCAAGGACTTTTTTACATTCCGTTTCCACTTTATCAAGCTTTTCCTCGGTGATATACACATACTGATTGATGGACACGGTCAAGGTCTGGGTATCTTTCAAAAGTGCATCTTGTTTGAACATGCCAAAGCCGACAACTTCGCCCAAAACACCGATGGCAACCGCTAACGCTAAAACGACGCCGAGGATCAAGGAAATAATTTTAATATCCGTCAACTTTTTCAAGAGCTTACTCATCGTCGTCATCCTCCCTTACCACACGGAAATACTCATACTGATTCTTGCTTGCGCCAAGGAAGAGATAGTTGATAACTCTCGTCCAGAGCAAGTTACAGAACGCAGCCGTTACGATACAGATGATCGCCTGCGTAGCAAGCGTATACAAACCTGCAGCACCGATCAAAAGAGCAAGAGCGCAGAGCAAAAGCACCGCATAAACGTCAACAGTCGTCCAAATCGATTTGTTGTAACCGTTCTTTACGGAGGAAGCAATCGTCTTACCCGATCCGACTTCCGCTTTAATCGTTTTATAGGTATATGCGTGCATCACGTTCATAATCACAAGTCCGACAAGGAACACGAGCGCCGTGCCGAGCGTGACTTCATAAGCACCGGTTGCGATGAACGCAAAGCAAAGTCCCGTAATGATGAGATAGCTTACCGTTGCGTACCCGCCGACGATACCGAATCTACCCATCGTAACAACTGCGTATACAATCAACGCAACGATTACGGCAAAGATTGCAATATAAAGCAGGAGAAGGGTGTTTTCGCCGAACACCGAACCGTAGGTACGTACCTGGCTGGTGGGAATCGCTTCAAATTCAACTTCAAAACCATCCGCATTGTGCAATGCAGAGTTCAAAAGGATCACGAGCGTGTCCACGTAGTCCTTTTCGGAAGCGTTGGCAACGGGATATTTCATCTCGTATTTCGTGGTGATATACCCATTATCGAGGGAATCACTGTTCAACGTAATCACGGCTTCGTCGCCGATCATAAATTTGAGCGTTACTTCTTCCGAAGAGGAGGAAGAGGAAGACGTGCTTTCAGCGGCTTCCACTTCGTATGCGAATTCATCGAGCATTTCTTTTCCCAAGGAAGTGAAAGTAGCTTTGATGAACGCTACGTCATACTGCGTATATACGGAGAATTCTTTGATGATCTTCGTAAGATCGCCGTCTGCGTCGTCGATCTGAGAAACCTCGGAATCGGAAAGCGTGATCGTCATTGCGCCCGTTTCGGCAAACAAACCGAAGGTCGAGCAAGCGTTTTCAAACGCCGTTCTCTCTTTCGTTGCGCCGGATGCGGGAATCTGTACGCGGAGCACGAGGTCGTCTACGACCGCTACACGGAAATCGGAATATCCTTTCTTGGTGTAACGAGCGGTGATTTCTGCTACGGCTTTTTGGAATTCATCTTCAAATTCATCGGAAACGCCGTTTTCATTTTCGTCTACATCCGAACCTGCAACGATGCCGTAATCCGGATCGTCTTTCAAATACAAACCTTTATCGAGGTACTGTACATAAGTAGCTTGGTCTTCTTCAGACAATTCTTTATATTCGGTTTCGGAAATAACGCCGGTGGGATAATAATACGCATAATATCCGCCGCCGAGATCCGCCCCTTCGTCGTACTGCAACACTGCGGGATTCCAAATCTTCACCGTTCCGGGAATGGCAAAGCTGGGGAATATCGTGAGTGCGCAAAGTGCGACGATGACGATGGTGAGCAAAACCATCAATACTGTCGATTTTCTTTTGCCCATGTTGATAAAAGCCTCCTGTTGTGTTTCGGTTTTTCTTCCGAATACAATATCTTTAATATTATACCTTATTTTTAATACTCCCGTCAAGAAATATCGACGAGAATTGAGAAAATTTTTATCCCCTTGTTGAAAAAAAATCTCTTTTTTGCTTTCTTTTCAACATTTTTTCTCCGTTTGTATAAGGCATACTTTCGGGGATACGATTGTAAGATTATTGCGCGGTATTGCCTCCGCCGAGCAATTTCTTTTCGGCAAGTATATGCATCGCGCATTCGATTCTCTTCTTCATCATGCCGCAGGTCACTTCATAGGGATCGTTGATATCCCCGTTGTAGTGATAATTGTTGGCGTTACAGCCCCCCGAACAGATGAATTTGGCAAAACAATCCTCGCATTTCTTACGGGTGAACAGGCAGGAATTCTTGAACTGTTCGCGAATATCCCCCCTTACGATTCCCTCATACACGCTTCCCATGCGGAACTTATCGTCCCCCACGAACTGATGACAGGGATACAAATCGCCGTTGGGTGCAACCGAGAAATATTCGTTGCCGGCACCGCAAGCGGAGACGCGCTTGGAAAGACAAGGTCCCCCCTCTAAATCCACGTTAAAATGGAAGAAGTTGAACCCCTCGCCCTTGGCGTACCGTTCGAGATACGCGTCGCAAAGGTTCTCGTATTCCTTTTCAATGACGGGCAAATGTTCCTTCGTGATTTGCAAATCTTCAAGTTCGGTCACGACGGGCTCCATAGAGATGGAGTCTACCCCCTGATCGGCAATAAAAAGTACGTCCTTGGCAAAATCAAGATTTTTCGCCGTAAACGTGCCGCGCACGTAGTAGCTCTTGTTCCCGCGCAAGGAGATGAAATTCTTGATTTTATCGATGATAAGGTCGAACGTTCCCTTGCCGTTGATCGACTTTCTGATGGCGTCGTGGACTTCTTTTCTACCGTCGAGAGAAAGCACGACGTTTTCCATTTCCGCATTGAAAAATTCAATTACCTCGTCGTTTAAGAGCAATGCGTTGGTCGTCGTCGTAAACAGGAATTTTTTGCCTGCCTGCGCACCTGCCGCCTTGGCATACTCCACCGTCTGTTTCAAAACGCCGAAGTTCATCAAAGGCTCGCCGCCGAAGAAATCCATTTCCAACACCTTTCGATTGCCGCTGTTGGCAATCAAAAAATCCACTGCGGCTTTCGCCGTCTCGAAGCTCATGGCTTCACGCTTGGAATGATACGCTCCCTCGTCGGCAAAACAATAACGGCAACGGAAGTTACAGTCATGGCAGATATGGATACACAACGCCTTCACTTCGTTGCTCTTCATCGGATACGTTTTGACCTCTTCCTTAAAAAGCAAGCCCTGTTCTTTCAGCCCTTCCACATCGGAAAGAATTTCCTTAATCTGTTCGTCCGTGATGTAGGTGATATCGACGTCCTGTCCCTCTTCTTTTGCTTTCAAATAGTCGGCGGTGGTTTTGTCACATTCGTGCAAGCTGCCGCTCCCTACGTCGTAAATGTAGTTTTTATCCTTGTAGTTGAATACGTGAATCATGTTTTTACCCGATCACGGCAAACGCCGTGAGAATCGCTTGATATTTTTGTCCTAAACGGCAAAAAAAGGGCGCGTATAAACACACGCGCGCCTCGATACGCCGTTTCGCGTTTTTGCCTTACGTCCCTTTGTAATTACTTACGTTCGATTTTTTCTTCGCGCGTAATTCTTTCGCAAGAC
>CAZRAS010000040.1:0-7821 GCA_964598045.1 uncultured Clostridia bacterium
TGCAAGAAAGCAAACCGAGTACGAGTAAAAAGCCGAAATGGCAGATTAAAAAGGAAGGCGAAAAAGTGCAGGTGAAAAAGACACTGAACAGCAAGCGAACGCCGACTTTGGAACTCAACGTCATCGGCATGACCGTACACGAAGCGTTGCCCGAAGTGGAGGCATTTCTTGATGCCGCCGTGCTTTCCAACTTGGAAGAAGTGCGCATTATTCACGGGATGGGCACGGGAAAATTGCGTGCGGGAATCCACGAGTTTTTGCGTACGCAGAGAAACGTTGCGGAATATCGTTTGGGGAAATACGGAGAAGGGGACACAGGCGTCACCGTCGTAAAAATCAAATGACGCATATCTGCGAAAAAAGAATAATAAAATAGGATAAAATCTTTTTTCGTCAGGAAGGGTTGTCATGAAAAAAAACGTCGTTGAACCCCGTTCGTTGCGGTGTAAGCTAACCACCAATATCGTTATGAGTGTCTTGGCATTTTGCATCGGAGTATTGTGTACGTTGCCTTTGGAAAATGAAACCGTATCGGGCGGAGAATTGCCCGTAGTGTATTCAAACGCCTCGTCACAGGGGATCGGCGTTTCCATGATGTTCAATGTCTACTGGGGGACGGATGAAGTGTACAGTATTTTGCAGACGCTCGAAGAACATGGAGCAAAAGCGACTTTTTTCATCGGCGGTTGTTGGGCGGACGATAACGTGGAATGTCTTCGTGCCATCTTCTCCGCAGGACATGAAATCGGAAATCACGGCTATTTTCATAAAGATCACGATAAACTCACGTTGGTTGAAAATCAAAAGGAAATTTCTTCTTGCAACCGATTTATCGAACTGAGTTTGGGAGAAGTCCCCACGCTCTTTGCGCCCCCTTCGGGCGCCTATAACGACGACACCGTCAAAGCCGCGAGTTTGCTCGGCATGAAAACGATTTTATGGTCGAAAGATACGATCGACTGGCGAGATAAAAACGCAGCGCTCATCTATACGAGAGCGACGCAAAACGTGCAGGTCGGAGACTTTATTTTGATGCATCCCATGAAGGAAACGGCGAATGCGCTGAACGATATATTGAAATATTACGAACAAAACGATCTGAAAACCGTCACGGTTTCGGAAAATTTACAAGATAGAGGATAATTATGGTATACGAAAAAAGATATGAAAACGGGCTGCGGCTCGTAGTGAAACAAATGGAAGGATTGATGTCCGTCACGATGGGAATCCTCGTCGGTACGGGTGCGAGTGTGGAAACGGACGCGGAAGACGGGATTTCCCACTTCATCGAACATATGCAGTTCAAAGGTACGCATAAACGCAATGCTTTTGAAATTTCCGACGCCTTCGATCGCCTTGGCGCACAAGTCAATGCGTTCACGGGAAAAGATCTCACCTGTTACTATTCCAAATGCACGTCCGATCATACGGCGGCTTGTTTTGAATTATTGAGCGATCTTTTCCTCAATTCCACCTTTCCCGAAGAGGAAATGGTGAGAGAAAAAGGGGTCGTTTGCGAAGAGATCTCCATGAATGAAGACGCTCCCGAAGATTTGTGTCTCGATTTGCTTGCGCAGGCGTTTTACGGCAAAGGAAATTACGGCAGAAATATTCTCGGACCGTCGTCGAACGTCAAGGGGTTTACCGTACAGGATATTCATAATTATAAAAAGGCGAGATATTGCCCGGAAAACATCGTTCTTTCCTTTGCGGGCGGCATTGATCCCGAAACGGCGCAAGCACTTGTCGAAAGCCACTTCGGCACACTTGAAAAGGGATGCTTTGAAGAGAGAAAACCTCAAATCGTTTATGGAAAAAGCAGTCTTTTTAAGAATAAGCCTATCGAGCAGATGCACCTTGCCATCGCTTATCCTTCCGTGCCGAGAGGGGACGAAAGAGAAGATTATATGACGGCGCTCAACGCCATTTTAGGCGGTTCCATGAGTGCAAGACTCTTCCAAGAAGTCCGTGAAAAACGCGGTCTTGCTTATTCCGTTTATTCCTATTTGTCTGCCTTCCCCGAATGCGCTTCGCAAAATATTTACGCAGGTGTCAATCCCGCGAAGATGCAAGAGGCGTACGAAGCTATTCTCGAAGTCATTCAAACCATGAAAGAAAAAGGAATTACGGAAGAGGAGTTTTTGCGCAGCCGCGAACAGATGAAGGCAAGCATGTTTTTCAGCAATGAAAGCAGCAATGCGCAAATGCTTTTGTACGGCAGATATATGCTGTATTTCAATAAGGTCTTCGACTTCGAAGACAAGCTCACCCGCATCAATGCCATGACGCATGCGAAGGCGCAAGAAGTCCTGTCTTTCATGTTCGACGAATCCAAAAAGGCGGTTGCGCTCGTCGGAAACACCGATCGCCCCTTGCAGTTGTGATGGATAGGGAAAGGAAAGTCGGCTTCGAACCCGTCTTTGACGAACATAGCCGCGTCTTGATTTTGGGCAGTTTTCCCTCGGTGAAAAGTCGACAAATCGATTTTTATTACGGGAATAAACAAAATAGATTTTGGCGTATGATTTGCGGTTATTTCGGCGAATCTTTGCCTCAATCGACGGAGGGAAAAAGGGAGTTTCTTCTTCGGAATAAGGTCGCGCTTTGGGATATGGTCATCTCATGCGAAATTCAAGGCTCGTCGGATGCATCCGTAAAGAATGCGGAAATTGCAGATTTGTCCAAAGTGCTCGACCATGCAAAAATCGAGAAGATCTTATTAAACGGAGCTCTTTCATACGATTTGTTCGTGAAAAATTTCGGGGATCTTTCCGTTGATTATCGCAAGATGCCGTCTACAAGCCCGGCAAATCCGCGTTATCGGGAAGAGATCTGGAAGGAGGCGCTCGATGACGTATTTGCAATTTCTTAAAATTTTGTCTTCCTACGCCGAAGAGGAGTTTGCCGCCTTTCAAAATCGTTTGATTTGTACGAAATATCGAATTTTGGGGGTACGCACGCCTACCCTTCGGAAACTTGCCAAGCAATACGCAAAGAATTTTGATGAGATTCTCGCCTTTCCTGACGAATATTACGAGATCGTCTTTATCAAATTGGCGATGATCTCCGCACTTTCCTATGACGATTACTTGAAATATCTGGACTACGGCGTTTCTCTTATGGACAATTGGGCGCTTTGCGATACTTTCAAAGCAAAGTGCATTGCATGTCATAAAGAGGAGTTTTTGCCCGTCTTACGTCAGTTGTTTCGTCGAGGGGGAGAGTACGAACAGCGCTATCCGCTCGTCGTTTTGCTTTTCGCTTACGTCGAAGAGAAGTATTTGTCGGAAATCGTTGAGTTTATCAAGCAAGCGAATACCGATTATTACTACGTACATATGGCGGTTGCCTGGTTGATTGCCGAGGTATTGATCAAACAATATTCGTTCGGCGTCATACTGTTACAAAATTCCGTCGTAGATTCCAAAACACACAATAAAGCCATTCAAAAAGGGATAGAAAGCTATCGCTTAACCACAGCACAAAAGGAGTTTTTACGCTCCTTAAAAATAAAAACGAATATATAAGGTAAATTATGAACATTTTACAAACGATTACGCAAGAATTTAATTTAACGCCCACGCACGCAACGAATATCGTTGCTCTCATCGATGAGGGGAATACCATTCCCTTTATTGCTCGTTATAGAAAAGAGATGACGGGAAGTTGCGACGACCAAGTATTGAGAGCGTTGTCCGACCGTTTAACCTATCTTCGTAACTTGGAAAAGAGAAAGGAAGAAGTGGCAAACGCCATCACGGAACAGGGAAAAATGACGGATGAAATCCGCGAGGCTTTGGATAAAGCGTTGACGCTCACCGAAGTCGAAGATATTTATCGTCCTTACAAACAAAAGCGCAAGACGCGTGCGTCCGTTGCCATTGCTAAGGGCTTGCAGCCTTTTGCCGATTTGATTTTGGCACAGGATAAGACGCTCGATGTCAGAAAAGAAGCGGAAAAATACCTCACGGAAGAAGTGAAGACGGTCGAGGAGGGGATTGCAGGCGCAAGAGATATCATTGCCGAAATCATCTCCGATGACGCGACGACTCGTAAAAAGATTCGTAATTTTTTCTTAAAACACGGGGAAATCGTCTCTTCCTACGCCAAAGGAAAAGAGGCAGAAGACGAAGCGAAGACGTATGGTATGTATGCGGAATACAGAGAACCTGTTTCCGAGATTAAAAGTCACCGTGTTCTTGCGCTCAATCGTGGTGAAAAGGAAGAATTTTTGAAGGTGTCCATTGTCGTGGATACGGAATTTGCCAAGCGTATCACCGCCGCCGGCTTTTTGAAAGACGGCGGGGAAAGTACCGTCATCGTGAAAGAAGGGGCGGAAGACGCCTATACGCGTTTGATTGCCCCCTCCGTAGAGAGAGAAGTCCGCACGCAGCTCTTCGAAGACGCCAGCGAACAGGCAATTAAAATGTTCGAGGTGAATTTAAAACCTCTTTTGATGCAGCCGCCCGTGAAAGACAAAATCACCATGGGGTGGGACCCTGCATTCCGTACAGGCTGCAAAATTTGCGTGGTAGACGGTACGGGCAAAGTGTTGGATAAAACGGTCGTTTTCCCTACACCGCCGCAGAATAAGACGGAGGAAGCGAAAATCGTCTTGAAAAAACTTATCGAAAAATATAAAGTCGAAGTTATTTCCTGCGGAAACGGTACGGCAAGCAAGGAGAGCGAAATCTTCATTGCCGAGCTGATCAAAGAAATCAAACAAGAGACGGGCAGAGAAGTGGGATACGTCATCGTAAACGAAGCCGGCGCATCGGTCTATTCCGCAAGCGCACTCGGTGCGGAAGAATTCCCCGATTACGACGTTACCGCACGTAGCGCTGTGTCCATCGCTCGTCGTTTGCAAGATCCTTTGGCGGAGCTTATCAAGATCGATCCCAAATCCATCGGCGTCGGACAGTATCAGCACGATATGAATGAAAAACGTTTGGACAGCGCGCTTTCGGGTGTGTTGGAAGATTGCGTAAACAGTGTAGGGGTCGATTTGAATACGGCAAGCGTTTCTCTTTTGAAATTTGTTTCCGGATTAAATTCGTCCGTGGCGAAGAATATCGTCGCGTATCGTGAAGAAAACGGGAAGTTTAAGTCGAGAAAACAACTTTTGAAAGTGCCTAAACTCGGTGAGAAGGCGTTCACGCAATGTGCCGGATTCTTGCGTATCGACGGTGGGGAGAATATCCTTGACAATACGGCGGTTCACCCCGAATCGTATGCAAAGGCGGAAAAGTTGCTTTCCCTCTTCTCCTACACCAAAGAGGACGTAAAATTAAGAAAATTGGACGATCTTCGTCAAAAGATTCAAAAATACGGGGAAGACAAAGCGGCAAAAGAAACAGATCTCGACCGTGCAACTCTTACCGATATCGTCACCGAGCTTATGAAACCGGGCAGAGATATTCGAGAAGGGTTGCCTGCGCCCATGCTTCGCACCGACGTTATGGGGATCGAGGACCTCAAAGTGGGTATGGAACTTACGGGAACGGTCAGAAACGTAATCGATTTCGGCGCATTCATCGATATCGGCGTACATCAAGACGGGTTGGTACATATTTCCGAGATTACCGATCGTTATATCCGTCATCCCTCCGAAGTATTGAAGGTCGGACAGATCGTACAGGTAAGAGTCAAAGAAGTGGACGTAAAAAAGAAACGTATCGGGCTCACCATGAGGAAAAAAGGAAAATAATGAAATTTTTTAAAAACACTTGACAATTGATAGGAGATGTATTATAATAAACTTGTCAATTGATTGACGGAAAATTACGGAGGATACGAATATGTTAGAAAAAATTCAGGCATTGCTTGCGGAAGCGTTGAATCTTCCCCTCGAAAAAGTTACGCCCGACGCAAAGATTGTAGAGGATTTGGGTGCTGATTCTTTGGACTTGGTGGAGCTTCTCAGCCAGCTCGAAGACGAATACGGCATTACCATTCCCGACGATGAAGTGGAAAGCCTTGTAACGGTAGCCGACATCGCTGCCGAACTTGAAAAATTGACGAAGTAAATTTTTCATCGAAAATGCTCTTGGTTTTCTCCAAGGGCATTTATTGTATACAAAGGGTAACGATTATGAAAATGAAAGGGGTAAAAATTACACTGTTGCTCGGTTTGCTGTGTTGTACCGTTACGCTTGCGTGCATCGCTTGTTCGCCAATAGACACTTCGGAGGAGAGTTCGCAACTTTCCGAAGGCTCGGGAAGTAGTGCAGTCGAGATCGAATCATCGAATTTGGAAAATTTGAACGGTTTAGAGAACTCTTCTTCCTCCTCTTTGGAAAGAACGGAGAGTAGTGAAATTGAAAGCAGCAATGTTGAAAGCGATGAGAAGGAAAGCAGCAACGAGGAGAACAGTGCGTCCGAAAGCAGTGATAGGCAAAGTTCGTCCTCGCCTTTGGAGAGTGAGGAGAGCGGTTCGCCGGAAGAGTTGCCGCATACTCACGAATATAAAGCGCAGGTCTTTCGCAAACCCACTTGCGAACAGGAAGGAATCGTGCGTTACACGTGTGATTGCGGAAAATTTTATACGGAAACGCCGCAAGCACTCGGTCACGAAGCCGTAATAGATCCCGCCGTACCGTCTACCTGCGCTTCACACGGTTTCAGCGAGGGCAGCCATTGTTCCCGTTGCGATAAAATACTCGTGGCGCAAGAATCGTTATCGCTTACGGCGCATACCTATCAATACGGGTATTGTTCCGTATGTAATTTGACGGGATTGACCTTTTCGATCAATCATGAATCGAACTATGCAATTTGTACGGGATATACCTGTAAATCGGGGAAGGTAAGACGGGTGGAAATTCCCGATACCTACTACGGGTATCCCGTTCGAGAGTTGGTTCCTAATTTGTTTGCGAGTTGTCGGGATCTATACTCTGTCGAAATCGGAGAAAACGTAGAAATCATCGGGGAAAGTGCCTTCTATGGTTGTGATCGCTTATCGGAGATTTACGATCGCTCCAAGGTACAAATAAGCAAATACGACAAGTCCAAAAACGGGTTGTTGACTGAATATGTTACCGATGAAAATATTCATTACGAGCCATTTGAGAGCAAAATTAAGATCGAGAATGACTGTGTGCTCTTTTACGAGGGCAATGAAGTTCGCTTGCTTACTTATTTAGGTACGAAAAAGACGATTGACATTCCGGAGGGCGTGACACGAATCCTGTCATTTTCTTTCCGAGCGCTTGAAGCCGAGGAAGTCGTCATTCCGACCTCTGTCAATTATATCGAGAGGCAGGCATTCTATTGCTGTACCGAATTGAAACGTGTATTCTTTTCAGATCCAAATAACTGGGAGGCAAGAGGGCACGATCACAGTGTTTGCAAAGAAGACGAGGTCGATAAATATGAAGAGAATATGCCGAATTGGACGCCTTTCGAACCGGGGGATTTGAATACTCCGGAGAACGGGAAAAAGGCAATTATTGATCTGTTTAACGTCGCTGACTGGCGAAAAGTAAATTGAACGATACCTAAAGGCAGAAATTCAAAGATTTACGGGGAAAACGTTTGCTTTCCCCGTAAAATTATGTTATAATCGTTGGGTAAGAAAATTTAGAGGTGTAGAAATGTTACAAGTTACGGGCGTATCCCTTCAATTCGGGGGCAGAAAACTGTTTGAGGATGTCAATCTTAAATTTACAAAGGGGAATTGCTACGGTGTGATCGGGGCAAACGGTGCGGGTAAATCCACCTTTTTGCGAGTACTTTCCGGGGAATTAGAACCGCAAAAAGGGTTTGTTTCCATGGATAAAAACGAGCGTATGTCCGTTTTGCAACAAAACCAAAATATGT
>CAZRAS010000041.1:0-7750 GCA_964598045.1 uncultured Clostridia bacterium
GCAATACTTCATACATAAAGGACAAACAACCTACGCACATAAAAATTATAACCATAACAGTATACGAACTATTGTCATAAAAACTACCGACTTTGTTGGCTTGTATAAACTTATTGTTTAAAGCATATCCGCAAATCATATACATCGCAAATTGAAATAATATGAATTTTATAATTTCTAAAACCAAGGCTATTGTATACTTGTTGCATTTTATAGTAATAAGTTGAGCTATCGAAAAAAGAATAAAAATGAAAAAAGGAATGATTAAACCGGTATCCGGGATAGGAATTCCTGATCCTGTCTTAGCAAAACCACCCCAAGATAGATCTATATATAGTATAACATATATTTTTCTATTTGTAAAGTAGTGGTTGTATAAAAGTAGTGGTTGTATAAAAGTTGAGTGTAGGATTAAAATAAATATGAGACAAAAGAGATAAAAAGATAGCGAAAAATTTTTCTTTATGTTAAATCTTTATGTTAAAGTTTAAGGTACCATGTATTTTTTATATTGAACGAATTAATTTTATACCACGCGCAATTATTACGCGTGGTACGATTCTTATAAAACAATCTTATAAAACAACTTAATTCTTGATTTTTTGGAAAATTCCATACGAATAGCTTTCTACAAGCAGTTGATTTTTCAAAACTTTATTCGTAAAATAGTCTTTCCATTTATCGGGAAGGTTCAAAAGTTGCCGCTTGGAAAAGTTATTTACGCAGACGTAAATTTCTTCGTCCTTCTTTTTACGCTTAAATAAGAGCAATCCGTCGGTTACTTCCACTTCCTTAAACTCGCCGTCTTTGAACACGTTATGGAATTCTTTGCGCAATTTTCCGAGTTTTGCGTAAAAACGAATGAGTTCCTCGTTTTTATTTTTCCAGTCAAAGCAAGTACGGCAGAACGGATCGAGATGACCTTCCGTTCCGTTTTCATCGCCGTAATACAAGCAAGGTACACCTGGCATCGTATATTGCAAAACGGCTGCCATTTTTAATTTTTGAATGGCAATTTCCTTTTGTTCGGGCGATAAATATGCGGCGGGCGTTGCCATTTCTTCCTTGTCGGAACAATGAATGCCGCCCAAAACGGTCAAAATTCGAGAAGTATCGTGCGTGCCTAAAATATTCATTAAACAATCGATCGTCTGTTTGGGATAGTGATTAATAAGCGCGCGCATCGTTTGCACCAGCGTTGCGGCATTTTCAGTCTGAATATAGCGAATGATCGCATCCTTCAACGGATAATTCATCACGCTGTCAAGCTCGTATCCTTGCAAATATTCCCGTCTTTCCGCATAGGCGATTTTATCTGAGGCGTCTTCCCATACTTCACCGATAATGATGGCGTCCGGGTTGTTCTTTTTGATAGATTTACGCAAGCTTTTTAAGAAAAAACTCGGCAACTCATCGGCTACGTCCAAACGATAACCGCCGATTCCGAAATTCAGCCATTTTTTCAAAACGCCTTCGTCACCCAAGATGAACTCCTGATATTCTTTGGAGGATTTATTGATTTCGGGCAGAATTTCAATTCCCCACCAGCTACGGAACTTATTGGGAAATTCTTCGAATTTGTACCAGGAATAATAAGGAGATTGTTTGGATTGATAAGCACCGAGCTCGGGATAATTGCCGTATCTGTTGAAATAGCGGCTGTCATCGCCCGTATGATTGAATACACCGTCCAAAATAAGACGGATTCCGCATTCTTTCGCAGACTCCACAAGCTCGGAAAAATCTTGTTCCGTGCCTAAGTAGGGATCGAGTTTCTTATAATCGCCCGTATCGTAGCGGTGATTGGAGTTTGCCTCGAAAATCGGATTCAAATATATCGTCGTAACGCCGAGCTTTTGCAAATAAGACAATTTGCTCTTAATTCCTTTGAAATTCCCGCCGAAAAAGTCGTTGTTCAAAATTTTTCCGTTTTCGTCGGGGCGAAAGTACGGAAGCTCCCCCCATTCTCTTTCGATTCTTCCTTTTATGCGTGGCATAGTACCAGCCTTACAGAATCGATCGGGGAAAATTTGATACATTACGCCCCCTTTGAACCAATCGGGCGTTTTGTAGTCTTTGGAATAAACGGTCAGCAAGAAGCCTTGAATATCATGAATATCCTGCGTAACATATCCCATTTCCATATTTCCGCAGACGATATTCCCCTCTGTTTCGACATAAAAACTGTAATAATATAAGCCGATTTCATTGATTTTTAAGGAAATGCTCCATCCGAAGTCCGTTCGCGTCATCAGATAGAATTCAGGCGTTTCTCCGTCGTGGTTCAATCGCAAAAAAGCATTTTTATCGGGAGATTTGCAGGTAGCCTTTACAGGCGTTTCCGTTTTGAAGGAAGTTTTATTCTCTCCCCAAGGTATAAGACCTCGGTCCTTTTCCAAAAGAAAAATATTCAGTTGTAGTAAATCCCCTGTTTGAATGCCGCCGATGATATTTTTGCAGGCTTTGTCCAAAGGATTGAAATAGATTGAAATTGCCATAAAGCGAGTTACCTATCAAAAAGCTGTAATAGAAATTACAGCTTTTTGGAATGTCGTATTATTTTTGTAAGTCATTACGTTGTTCTTTGAAGCACAATTATGAAAATTAATCGTGAATGGGCTTCAAATTCCAAATATTTTCCGCATATTCGCGAATACTTCTGTCCGCCGAGAAATATCCAGCCGCTGCAATATTGCGCAGGGATTTTTGATTCCAAGTACGTTTATCCGTTGCGTACAGTTTGGAAAGCTCTTGTTGCGTCACGATGTAGGATTGATAATCCGCCATGCACATATAAGGATCGGCAACAGGAGAACCGGTCAAGAGGTAGTTTGCGATATCTGCGAAAGATTCTCCGTTAAAGCCGACGATAAGCGCTTCCACCACTTTGCGAAGCATGGGATCGTTGTTGTAATAAACGCTTGCGGAGTAACCGTTTCTCCAAATTTCGGAAACTTCGTCTGCTTTCAAGCCAAAGATATAAATGTTGTCCTTTCCGACGTGTTCGCTCATTTCGACATTTGCGCCGTCCAAAGTACCGATGGTCAACGCACCGTTAATCATGAACTTCATGTTGCCCGTACCGCTCGCTTCCTTACCGGCAAGAGAGATCTGTTCGGAAATTTCCGATGCAGGCATCAAATATTCGGACATCGTAACATTGTAGTCTTCCATGTACACGACGTTAAGTTTTTCGGCAATCTTCGGATTTTTACGGATATCTTCGGCAAGGAAGCAAATCAACTTGATAATTTTTTTTGCCATATAATATCCTGCCGCCGCTTTTGCAGCAAAGATATACGTCTTAGGTTGCATCGGCGTATCGGGATTTTCCTTCAAGATTAAATAATCGTTGATGATGTGAAGCACGTTCAAAAGCTGACGTTTGTATTCATGCAATCTCTTTGCTTGCACGTCGAACAGGGTGTTGGGATCGATAACGACGCCCTGTTTCTTCTTCGCAAAGTCGGCAAACTGCTGCTTTTTGATCATTTTGATTTCATTCAAGCGTTGCAATACGCTTTCATCGTTTTCAAATTTTTTGAACTCCGCAAGCTTGGATGCGTTCTTTGCGTACCCTTCGCCGATACAATCGTTCAAGAGTTCGCAAAGTTCGGGGTTGGACTGGTTCAGCCAACGTCTGTGTGCGATACCGTTGGTTACATTCGTGAATTTTTCAGGAGTATATTCATAGAAATCCTTGAAAATACTCTCCTTAATAATCTCGCTGTGCAAACCGGAAACACCGTTTACGTGATGAGAACCGTATACCGAAAGGTTTGCCATTTTTACGGTGTTGTAGGACATAAGCGACATACGAGAAATTTTATCCCATTGACCGGGGTAACGATTCCACAAATCTTCGCAGAAACGACGATTGATTTCCTTCAAAATGCTGTAAATACGAGGCAGCTTTCTCGCAATCAAATCTTCCGACCATGTTTCCAAAGCTTCCGCCAAGACGGTGTGGTTCGTGTAGGCGCATACCGACTTCGTAATGTTCCAGGCCTCATCCCAGTTCATTCCGTTTTCGTCGATCAATAAACGCATCAATTCGGGAATAGCCAAAGCGGGATGGGTATCGTTGAGGTGAATCGCCGCCATCTTCGGCAACAACTTCAAGGAACCGTATCTTCTCTTATGGTCCGCCAAAATGTTTTGCAGGGATGCTGAAACAAGGAAATATTGCTGCTTTAAGCGCAAAGATTTGCCCTCCAAATGATTGTCGGCGGGATAAAGAACTTTGGAAATAAGCTCGGCTTCGTTGTCATCCTTCATAACGGAGTCGTAATTCCCTTGCGAGAAGAGCTTCATGTCAAAGTTTTGTACGCTCTTTGCCTTCCACAAACGAAGCACGGAAACCGCCTGACTGTCATACCCCGATACCATCATGTCGTAGGCAACTGCCTGAATCTCTTTTGCACCGAGATAAGCGACTTCCATGCCGTGTTCCGTCCATTTTTCTTCGACGTATCCGTCGAATTTTACGGTGAATACTTTATCGCTTCTCTGCGTGAGCCATACTTCGCCCCCGGGAAGCCAAACGTCGGGAAGCTCCGTCTGCCAGCCTTCTACGATCTTCTGTTTGAACAGACCGTAATCGTAACGAATGGAGAATCCCATCGCAGGATAATCCTGCGTAGCAAGCCCGTCCATAAAACAAGCCGCCAAACGACCGAGTCCGCCGTTTCCGAGCCCTGCGTCGGGTTCCAACTCGTACAAGTCCTCCAAGGTTACGTCATACTCTTTCAAAGCTTCCGCGTAAACCTCTTTGAGTCCGAGATTGAAGATGCTGTTTTTCAAGGAACGTCCCATCAAAAATTCCATGCAGAGATAGTAAACCCTCTTTGCTTTCTTCGCTTTGGTCTTCAAGTGGAATGCGTGACGCTTTTCCAACATGATGTCGCGAATACTCATGACAACAGCTTTATAGAGCTGATCTTTACGCGCTTCCGAAGGTGCAACTCCGAAATAACGAGAAAGTTTGCCGTTGATCAACTCTTGAGCTTCTTTCTTCGTGAATTGTTCTTTTTTCATATCTTTCCTATTCTCCTAATTTTTATCTATTGTAAATGGGCGAATCGTAATTAAAACGCCTGTAAAGTATCATTGTAAAGTTTCTTGTATTCCTCTGCGGAGTGTGCCCAAGAGAAGTCGGTCGTTGCTGCCTTCTTCATCAATGCTTCCCATTCTGCTTCGTTTTTATACAAATTCATCGCTTCATGCAATACGTACAACATATCGTATGGATTGCAGGATGCGAAGGTAAATCCGTTTCCGCCGGCTCCGTAAGGCTTGATGCTGTCGTACAGACCGCCCGTTTCTCTTACGACGGGAACGGTGGCGTAACGAGACGCGATCATCTGGGACAACCCGCAAGGCTCGCTGACGGAAGGCATGAGGAAAATATCTGCGCCCGAATAAATCTTTCTCGACAAATCACCGTTGAAGGCGATATTGATCGACGCTTTTCCTTCGTATCTTCTACCGATTTCACGGAAATAGTTTTCATATCCGCAATCCCCCGTACCGAGAAGGACGAATTGCACGTCTTCGTGAAGAATATCCTCCGCTACCGTCTTGACGAGTTCCAGTCCCTTATGGGAAACGAGACGGGAAATCATGGCAATAACGGGAACGTCCTTTACGGGCAGACGGAGCATTTTTTGCAATTCCGTCTTACAAATCTTCTTATTGGCAAGATCTTCCGCACTGAACTGCGCGAACAATGCTTTGTCCGCGGAGGGATCGTAAGAATCTACGTCGATACCGTTCAAAATTCCCGTCAGCTTATTTGCGTTTTTACAAATAATATCCTGCAATCCGTGTGCGTACTGCGCTGTTTTAATCTCGTTTGCATACGTAGGGCTTACAGTGGAAAATCTTTCCGAACATTCGATTGCCGCTTTCATGAGGTTCACGCAACCTTGATCTTCGAGAAGTCCCGTATAATACTTATCGATACCGAACAGATCTTCAATAAGATCGAGGGAATATTTTCCCTGATATTCAATGTTATGAATGGTGAACAGCGTACGAATACTGCGATATTCGGGACGATGAACGTAAATGGTTTTCAAATAGATCGACGCCAAAGCCGCCTGCCAGTCGTGACAATGCAAAATATCGGGATAGAAATCGATGAAAGGCATGATTTCCAAGACGCTGCGCGAGAAGAACGCAAAACGTTCGCCGTCATCGAAATAGCCGTAGCAATTCGGACGTTTGAAATACTGTTCGTTATCGATGAAATAGAAGGTAACCCCCTGTTCTACGCAACAGAACACACCGCAATATTGACTACGCCAAGCAACGGGCACGTAAATGTTACCAAGGTAGGACATTCTTCTTCTGAAATCGGGTTTAATATCCGCATACAAAGGTAATACCACGCGGATATCGTAGGAAGGATCCTCTGCCAAAGCTTTCGGCAACGAGCCGATTACGTCGGCAAGACCGCCCGTTGCGATAAAAGGACGAGCTTCCGAGGCAACGAACAAAATTTTCTTTTTCGCACTTATGGAAGGTTCGAGCTCTGCAATCGTTTGAGGAAACTCTACCTTTCCGTTTTCTTCGATGGTCACTCTTTTGAGCTTAACCGAACGCTTTGCTTTATCGGTAGAAGTTGTTTTTTCTTTGGTTATGACATTTTCTTTGATCGTTTTTTCACGTGTCATACAATATTGCTCCTTACTTTTCAAATTAAATGATAAATGTGTTTTTCAAAATTATAAATGATAAGATCATACATGCAAGCATAAGACCTATGCTTATCATAGGTCTTATGCTTACGCTATTGAATTAAAGTCGTGTTCCTTTTTGAATGAAGAAGGGTAACGTACTGCATCCGCTAAGTTGCTTGGTATCGCTGATTACGACGTTCTTATCGGTGATGACGCAGTTCAACGAAGTATTTGCTCCGATGATATTGTCCTGCATGATGATGGAATTGCGTACGACTGCCCCCTTTTCCACCTTGACGCCGCGGAACAAGATCGAGTTTTCTACCACGCCGTAGATTTCGCAACCGTCGGAGATCAAGGAATTCTTTACGATGGCATCTTTGCCGTATTTGGAAGGTGCGCTATCGCGAACTTTGGTATAGATATCGCGGTTCCCAAAAAGCTCGTCGCGTACGTTTTTATCCAACAATTCCATATTGTGTCTAAAGTAAGCGGTCATGGAATCGATACCGGCATAATATCCCTTGAAATCGTAACGATATACTTTCAAGCTCTTGATTTGTTTTGCCAAAAGATCGGATTCGAAATTGGTATATCCGTGGGATACGAAATCCTCTACCGTATTGATAAGGAACTGACGATTGAATACGTAATAATTTATGAAAATATTCGCTTTTGTCCCCTTGGGTACGGTCGGAGAAAGCTTGATTCCCGAGATGCGTCCGTCGTCTTCGGCGTCTACGAGCATGAAATCCGCGCGATTTCCCACCGTTCCGTAATGAGTAACCATGGTGATATCCGCATTTTTGCTTTCATGATATTCGATAACCTTTGCGATATCGAGTCTCGCAACGCCGTCGCAGTCTGCAAGAACGATGTATTTTTCGTTACGACGGCTCAAAAAGCCTGCCAAAGAAGACAACGCTTCCAAACGAGTCGTATACAGTTTGTCGTTCTTTTCGGAGAAGGGCGGCAACAAAATTAAACCGCCGTCCTTTCTTGCAAGATCCCAATCTTTACCGCTACCGATATGGTCGATCAGAGAACGATAGTTATTCGTCGTCATA
>CAZRAS010000042.1:0-7696 GCA_964598045.1 uncultured Clostridia bacterium
GATTATTCCTATCTAGTATAATGCTGAAAAAGGGGAATCATAGACGTAAACGGTCAGGTGCGAAATCGGCACTAAAAAAATCGCGAAAAACGAATTATAAACGCGGAGGAAATAGGCATGTCTAAGACGAATGGCAAAAAAATGAAAAAAGTCGGGTGGATAATTGCAACGATCGTACTGTCGGTCGTTTGCTTTTTCGGCGGAATGGCGACCGTTTGGTTTACGCTCGATAAGCAAATGCGAACGTTGATTAAGGTGAAAAAGACGATTGACGAGAATTATTATCAAGAAATAGACGACGAAAGTTTTTACGGCGGGATTTTCGATGCCGTGAACGAGCAGCTTGACGCCTATTCCGGTTATATGACGTCGGAAGGGTATACAACTTCGTCGAACGATTTGAACGGCAGACGCATCGGAATCGGCGTTTCCTTTTCCACTGCCGCGATTGCAGAGGGAAAACTTAAAATCGTGCGTGTTGCCGGAAATTCTCCGGCCGAACGGGCAGGGGTGACTTCCGGATGCTATCTTACGGGGTTCGGCAGGACGGAGACTACGCTTGCTCAGAGTGAAAATTATGACGAATTTTCAGCCTTTTTGGAGGAAATGAAAGAAGGGGAGTCCTTTCTTTTGCAAGTGCAAACGACAGAGGAAAGCAAGCTCGTATCCGTTTCGAGGGAAGCATACGTGGAAAACTACGTATTTTATCGTTCCAAAGAGACTTCATACGGATTTACGGGTGAAAATGCGACCACGCTTACGTCGTTGGGGACGCCTTTGACAGCTTTGCCCGACGATACGGCGTATATTCGACTCGTGCGTTTCGGCGGCGCTGCAGTAACGGAGTTTGAGGGTGCCATGTCCGTGTTTAAACAAGAAAACAAGAAAAATCTCGTGTTGGATCTTCGTGGGAACGGGGGCGGATATTTGAACGTTATGCAAGGAATCGCTTCCTTTTTCTGTAAAGACTCTGACGAGAGTACGCCGATTGCGGCAATCGCCGATTACGGAGATCATGAAGAATGGTATTTGGCGAAAAAGAACGTGTACGGGGATTATTTTAAGGAAGACAGCCGCATTTGTATTCTGGCGGACAGCGGAAGTGCTTCGGCGGCAGAGTGTTTAATCGGCGTGCTCGTAGACTATGGGGCAAGCAGTTATGCGGATATTTGCTTGTTCGAACGTAACGGCGTCGCCAAGACGTACGGAAAAGGGATTATGCAGCAATATTTCACCATGAGCGTCAACGGTGATATGTTGAAACTGACGACGGCACAGGTGCGTTGGCCGGTGACAAAATACAGTATTCACGGGCGAGGCGTATTGCCTGAGGACGGAACGAAAACGGTTGCGGAAGGAATGACGGACGAGGCGGAACTCGAGGGGGCGATACAGGCTCTTTTTGGGAAATGAGAGGGGCAGATACGCATTGAATTTGCAATCGAGCCCAAAATCGATGAGGGTAAAGGTAGATATACGGGTTTGAAAGAAAAAAATTGACAAGCAAAAGGCAGCCACGAATCGCGGCTGCCTGAATTTTATATGTTTAGTGTTTTTCTTTCCTTACGGGAAAGTGTAAACGTGAGGGGGAATGCTTTTGCGATAAGAGGTAGGCTTATTTTGCCTTTTCAATCGACGCAAGTGCTTTTGCCACCACGTTTTCCACGGTGAAGCCGAAATGTTCGAACAATTTGCCTGCGGGCGCGGACGCACCGAAGGTGTCCATGGTTACGAATTCGCCGCAATCGCCTGCATATTTATACCAGCTATAGGAAGAGCCTGCTTCTACGCATACTCTTGCTTTGACGTTTGCAGGAAGCACCTTTGCTTTATATTGCGTGGTCTGTTTGTCGAATTCTTCCATGCAAGGCATAGAGACGACGCGTGCTTTCACGCCTTTTTCGGCAAGAGCCGCTTTTGCTTTGACACAGATTTCCACTTCCGAACCGGTGGCAAGAAGCAATACGTCGGGATCTCCTTCGCAGTCTTCAAGGATATATCCTCCCCAAAGCGCTGCTCTGCCGCTGTTTTCATATTGAGGAAGGGTTTGACGTGTGAGCACGATGGCGGTAGGCTGATTGCCCTTCATTGCGGACACCCAAGCCGCCGTCGTTTCTTTGCCGTCTGCGGGACGATATACCTTCATGCCGGGAATGGAACGAAGCATAATCAGTTGTTCGATAGGCTGATGGGTAGGTCCGTCTTCTCCGACGCCGATGGAATCGTGCGTCATGATATAGGTTACGGGCAAGCCCATCAACGCCGCAAGACGCATGGAGGGTTTGCAATAATCGGAGAATACGAAGAAGGTTGCGCAATAGGCTTGCAGACCGCCGTGCAGCTGCATACCGTTTGCGATTGCCGTCATTGCGTGTTCGCGAATGCCGAAGTGCATGTTTCTGCCTGCGAAATTTTCAGCGGTGAAGTCGCCGTAAACGTGGCCTTCCGTATTCTTCATCTCCGAGAGGTTGGAAGGACCGAGGTCTGCCGAACCGCCCATAAGCTGGGGCATACGCGCTGCGAGTTTGTTGAGTACTTGTGCGGAATCTTGACGGGTTGCCATCGGTTTGTCGTATTCGTACAAACCTTCGATTTCGTCGAAATCGGGCTTTTCTCCTGCCATCTGCGCCTTGTAAGCGGCAGCGAGTTCGGGATAAGCGGCTTCGTAATCGAGGAAGAGTTTTTTCCAAGTGAGTTCGGCTTCCGCGCCTGCCTTCCCTGCTTCCTTACAATGTTCGTAGACTTCTTCGGGACATTCGAAAGGAGGATACGTCCAGCCGAGTTTTTCCTTCGCTTTGTCTAAATTTTCTTTGCCCAAAGGAGCACCGTGCGATTTTGCGGAGTCTTGCAAAGGGGAACCGTAACCGATGTTCGTTTTGCAGATAATGACGGAAGGTTTATCCGTGCGAGCCTTCGCTTGTTCGATTGCGGCGGAAAGGGCGGTGACGTCGTCTACGCCGTCCCCCGTGAGGTCTACGTGGAGGATCTGCCAGTTCTGTGCGGCAAAACGAGCTCCGACGTTTTCCTTAAAGGTGATGTCCGTATCCCCTTCGATGGTGATTTCATTGTCGTCGTAGAAGAGGATGAGTTTACCGAGTGCATGGGTGCCTGCGAAAGAGCAAGCTTCGTAGGAAATGCCCTCCTGCAAACATCCGTCTCCGCAAAGCGCGTAGGTGTAATGGTCTACGATTTTATAACCGGGTTTATTGTATTGTGCGGCAAGATGTGCTTCTGCCACAGCCATGCCAACCGCGGTCGCAATGCCTTGACCTAAAGGTCCCGTCGTCGTTTCTACACCCATGGTGTGACCGTATTCGGGATGACCGGGGGTTTTGGAACCGAGTTGACGGAAGTTTTTCAAATCGTCCGTATCGATGCCCCAACCATAGAGATGAAAGAGGGTATAGAGAAGTGCGGAACCGTGCCCTGCGGACAGGACGAAACGGTCGCGGTTATCCCATTTGAGGTTGTTGGGGTTGAATTTCAGGAAATGCTGAAACAGGGTGTAGCCGATGGGCGCGCAACCCATGGGAAGTCCGGGGTGACCGGAGTTGGCTTTGTTGATGGCTTCCGCCGATAAAACTCTCAGCGCATTGATGGTAGTTTTTTGTACGTCCATGATTTATTTAACTCCTATAAACTTTTTTTCATGCAAATAAGAAAGCGAAGAGAAGGGGATTGTTTGCGCAACGCACGCGAATATTTTCGATGTGCCGTGCCCGTTCTTCTGCAATCGCCGTCAGTAAAGGGGTGACGTCGAGATAGGTATAGTCCCTCAAGAAATAGTACAGATCCTTAGCAATTTTAAGAACGCCAAGGGGAGAATTGCTCTCTAAGTTGACGGGTAAAATAGGTTCGTGCAAGCTCATGCGAAGGAGTGCCCAGCCGTCACCGCAGTCTTTTTCGTAATTGACGCGGCAACCTTCGTGATTTTCTTCTTCGACGGCGATATAGCGTTGCTCGGTTGCGTAGCGTTCAAAATCTTTCAAAAGGTGATTGCCGAGGGATTTGAAATCGCAACCTTCTATGAATTTCAGACGAATCTCCATCGCTTCGAGCGGGCATTCCAAATCGGCGATGAGATCGGTGAGCGTTTTGCCTTCTTTTGCCGCTTTGGAAAGGGCAATCAATAGGCGCGTGATCAAATAGGCACCGTCGTCGAGAAAATAATTTTCTTTGAGCGCTGCGTGTCCGCTCGTTTCGATGGCGAGGGGAGAATATTCTCCTCGATCGTTCAAACGAATGGATTCGTTAATGACGTTTTTATATCCTCTGCGGAAACGATGATGTCTGCCGCCGCGTTCTTCGATGAATTTGCGCAATCCCGTCGAGGTGACGGAGTCCGTAACGATCGTGCCCGGCTGTTCGTCGAGCAAGATCGCGGAGATGAGCGCAATCAATCGGTTGCGGTTGATTTCCTCGCCGTTTTTGTCCACGGCGCCCGCTCTGTCCACGTCCGTGTCGAAGATGATGCCGAAATCCGCATTTGCCTTTTTGACGGCTTCGCAGATCGAGCGCATCGCCTCTTTGTTTTCGGGGTTGGGAATGTGGTTGGGAAAATTGCCGTCGGGTTCCAAAAATTGAGAGCCCGTCGTATCCGCACCTAAGGGAGCAAGCACTTTATCGGTGAAAAAGCCGCCTGCGCCGTTGCCTGCGTCCACGATGATTTTCTTGCCCGAAAGGGGAGTTTCTTCTCCCGTTTCTTTGCGTACTTTCTCCACGAGCGTCGTTGCGTAAACGTCCAGATAATCAAGGTGATACACCTGACCGAGCTTGCGAGGCGCGGGGAAATTATAGTTTGCCGCCCATTCAAGCAGCGCCTCCACGTCCTTGCCTTCAAGCCCGCCCGTGCGGAAGAAAAATTTCATGCCGTTACGGTTGGAAGGCAAATGACTTGCCGTAATCATAATCGAACCGTGGCAGGGTGTGGTCGAGCGTACGTTTTCATCTTTCAGCAACATGAACATGGAAGGGGTGGTGGAAAGACCCGTGACGACGGCGTTGTGCCCCGTCGAGGTGATTCCCTTTACTGCCGCCTGACAAAGGGCGGGAGAGGAGAGTCTCGAATCGTAGCCGACGGCTACGCAGACTTCTGTTTTCCCCGTATGCGAAATCAGCCAAACGCAAAAGGCTTTTGCGATCTGTTCGACGGCTTCTTCCGTGAGGTTGACTGGCTCCGCGCCTTCCGTGGCTACGCCACGTACGTCCGAGCCGTTTTTCAGTGCAAGATATTCATGGATGGTCATGGTTTTTGCTCCTGTAAATATAAATTTATCGCGAGTGCGCGACGTTATTTTTATTGTCTATCATTATTATAACTGATTTCTATGTATTTTTCAAGTGTTTTGCGATAAAAAAACGGAGGCGGAGGCAATTTTTATCGACTTTTTTATTGACTTTTCTCGTTCGTTGGTATATAATATCACTACAACCGAATGAAATGCGAGGTATTTCGTTTACGAACGAGATTTAATAGGGAAGAGAGAAATCGGATCGCCGAGTTGCTCCGCTGCCCCCGCAGCCGTAAGAACGACCGCTTTATTGCACTGTGATTTTTATAAAAATTATGGGAAGGAATAGGGCAGGTATGCGTTGATCGTATACCCGGGCGTTGTAAGCCGGAAGACCTGCCTCGTGTGGATAGACCGATTTTGCGGATGGGCGAAGGAGAGAATTTTACTGCCGAGAATACGGGCAGTCTTTTTTCCGTACGCAAAAAAGGGCGTTCGGAATTTTTTTTACGGAGGCGTTTTATGAAACGCAAAATTGTTTTATTGTTATCTTTACTTTTTATGTTCGTCTTTTGCGGCTGTCAAGTTGTCGGCGTACGCCAAACGAAATACAGTGTGAAAAGCGAAGAAGACGTGGTTGCCGTTACGGTGGAGGAAGCTTTGGACGCGAACGTGCTTTTGGACGTCATGAAGTTGGCGCAAACGGAGGGAAAACTGACGTTTACGGAATCGAACGGCATGATTATGAGCATTAACGGCAAGGAAAATACCGCGGACTGGAGTTATTGCTGGATGCTGTATACTTCGGATGAGGAGATGTCGACTACGGCGTATGGTACGTACGAGTATGAAGGGCAAACGCTCGGAGGCGCTAATTTAGGCGCAGGCGCACTCCCCGTCGTCGACGGCGAAATCTACGTGTGGGTATATGTGAAGTTTTAATCAAACAAATAGGACAGGTGCGAGATGAAAGATAAAAAAGGACAAAAAATAACCGCGCGTGATTGCGCGTGTATTGCGGCGTTCGTCGCTCTTGTGATTGCCGCGCAGCTCGCACTTTCCTTAGTGCCCGGAGTGGAGCTTGTCACGGTGTTATTCGTCTCGTTTTCCTTCTCGTTCGGCGCAAAACGCGGGGTGATTGCGGCACTTGCCTTTTCCCTGTTAAGACAGTTTGTGTTCGGCGTGTTTCCTACGGTTTTGATTTTGTACGTTATCTATTTTCCCATGCTTGCTTTCATTTTCGGAACGTTGGGCAAAAGGGTGAAAATGAACGGGAAAAATCTGATTTGGCTTACGGGCGTCGCGTCGATTTGTACGGCAAGTTTCTCCCTGATCGATTGTATCATTACACCTTTGTGGTACGGCTATACGAAAGCGGCAATGCGAGCCTACTTTTTTGCCTGTTTTCCCTTTATGATTCCGCAGGTGATTTGTACCGCCGTGACGGTGGCGTTGTTATTTCCGCCTTTGGTGAAAGTGCTTTCGTGGGCGAAGAAATCCTAAAATTTATTTGTAAAGCGGGGGAGCGAGTTTTTTCGCTCCCCGCCGTTTTTTGTTTATGAGTTTTATCGAACGTTTTTGTCGCGCTTTGTTACATGGTTGGACTCGTGTAAGCGAAAATACAACTCGCCGATACCCCAAACGACGATAGAGAGGGCGGCAAACCAGTAAAAGGTGCCTGCGAAATAGGGCAGTTTGTCGGAAAATCCGAAAAAGCCTACGGGAGAGCGAATATCCATAAAGAAATAGGGATAAACGAGTCCCCTGCCGAAGTCTACGCCGAAAATTTCTAAAAGAACGGTGATCGCGGCGTAGGTCAAGGGAGGAAGAATGCAAAGCCACGTCGTTTTTTTGTGTAAGGGAATTTTTTTTCGATCGACGAAAAAGTCGGCAATGGCAAATGCAGGTGCGAAAATATGGGTGAGCCAGCTGGAAAATGCCCATAGATGATAGCTTCGATCTCCGAATGGACCGAGTAGGCAAGTGAATACCAAAAAGGTGACGGTGATGGAGACGGTGAATAGGTATTTAAACACATACAAAAAGGAGGGCGGCTCTTTTTTACGTATTGTGTAGAGGACGAGAATGAGCATGGTCGTTCCGATCCAAATGTTCGATTGCGCGGTGAAATACAGAAAACGTTTGCTCCAGTGGGAATAGCCGTGTGTTTCGGATTCAAAGAGGCTGAGCAAAAGTCCGCCGAGAGAGGTAAGTGCGGTGAGGCTTTTCAAAAACAATGAAATTTTTTTTGCACGTGTTTCCGTCATATTGGACAGTGTGTGCATATGCCTTAAAAAAATAATAGGAATTATAAAAAAAGTCTTGCATTCTTATCGATTATTTGCTATAATAATGTAGGCAACCCAACGAGGTAAAGTACGTTGTGACAAGCCGAGACGTTGCCGAGAAGAAAAGGAGTCGTATTTATGAATTACGATCAGGCAAAAGCGTTGCTCGAAGAAAAG
>CAZRAS010000043.1:0-7560 GCA_964598045.1 uncultured Clostridia bacterium
CGTCATCATCATCGACGAGGAGCACGATTCCAGCTATTCGAGCGATAGCGCCCCCCGTTACAACACTTTCGACGTCGCTTTGCTCCGCGCAAAATACAACGGATGTAAGCTCGTTTTGGGGAGTGCTACGCCCTCTGTGGAAACGTATAAACGAGCCAAAGAAGGCGAATTTTCTCTTATTCGTTTGGAAAAACGCATCAACAAGCGTCCGTTGCCTGAAATCATCATCGCAGATATGCGTCGAGAGGTGCGTAGGGGAAATAATACCTCTTTTTCCGGCGTGCTCAAAGAAGAGCTTGAAAAATGCCTTGCGGCGGGGAAACAAGCCATCTTGTTTTTGAATCGTCGAGGGTATTCGCAGACGGTCATTTGCAAGGAATGCGGTTACGTAGCTAAATGTGAAGCGTGTGACGTATCTCTCACCTATCATAGAGATGAAAAATGTTTGAAATGTCATTTCTGCGGCGCGAGATACAAGATGCTTACCGCCTGTCCCGATTGCGGGGGCGTCAAATTGTCGTATGCCGGTACGGGGACGCAGAGGATTGCGGCAGAGCTGGAAAAACTCTATCCATCCGCGCGAATTCTTCGCATGGATAACGACACGACGAGCGGAAAAGAAGGACATTATAAGATCCTTAAAGCGTTTGCCGAGAAAAAGGCGGATATTCTCGTGGGGACGCAGATGATTGCGAAAGGACACGATTTTCCAACCGTTACGCTCGTCGGAATTTTGGATGCGGACATGAGTTTGCATTTTTCCGATTATCGAAGCGGAGAACGTACCTTTCAATTGATTACGCAGGTAGCGGGGAGAAGCGGACGTGCAGAGGAACAAGGCAAGGTTGTCATGCAGACCTTCGATCCCGAAAACGAAGTGTTGCGTTTCGCCACGAATTACGATTACGAGGGATTTTATCAAAATGAAATTTCTTTGCGTGCGGCGATGGCGTTTCCGCCCTTCTCCAAAATCGTACGGGTTTTGGTGACGGGGGAAGATGACAAAAAATGCATCGAAGCTTTGCGCGAGGTGTACGTGGGGTTGGAAAGGTTGTACACGGAAAATCCCGATAAATTTCTATTTTTTAACAAGATGCGTGCACCCATCAAGCGGATTCAAAATCGATATCGTTATCAGGTGCTTATGCGTATTTCGGACACTTCGGTGTTGCCGAAAATTTATGATATATGCGCGGAGGCGAGAAATCGCGATGCGCTTGTCAGTGTGGAAGAAAATCCCGCGAATTTAAGTTGAACTCGGACATTCGTTCGAGTCGGAACGAAGAAGAAACAAGGAGAATAGAAGATATGGCAATTCGTAATGTGGTACAGGTCGGCGACGAGGTGTTGAGACAAAAATGTTTCCCGGTGGAAGCGTTCGATGAAAAATTATGGGCACTTTTAGACGATATGAAAGACACCGTGAAGAAGGAAGAGGGCGCAGGACTTGCGGCACCTCAGGTGGGTGTTTTGCGTCGTGTCGTCGTCGTGGACGTGGAAGAGGGATATTTTGAGTTTGTCAACCCCGAAATCATCGCGCAGAGCGGCGAACAGAACGGCTGGGAAGGCTGTCTTTCCGTACGCGGCAAGCAAGGCGTCGTTTCTCGTCCCATGAAGGTGACGTTGCGCTATTACGACAGAAAGGGAGAAAAGCATATTCTCAAAGCGAAAGGCTTCTTTGCCCGTGCCATCTGTCACGAGCTCGATCATCTCGACGGTATTTTGTATATCGACAAGGCAACGCAGTTGCAAAAATGCGAATAAGACGGAGAAAGGTATGAAAATCGTATTTGCAGGCACCCCCGAATTTGCGGTGGCTGCCCTTCAAAATATTTATCGCAACGGGTTCGAGATCGTCGGCGTGATTACGCAGGTCGATAAGCCGCAGGGACGAAAGGGCGTGCTTACGCCTCCCCCCGTCAAGAATGCGGCGGCAGCACTCGGAATTCCCGTTTTGCAACCCGAAAAAATTCGAGATTGTATCGAAGAGGTGAAATCGCTCGGCGGCGAGCTTCTCGTTACGTGTGCTTACGGACAGATTCTCACGCAAGCGGTGCTCGATCTTTTTCCTATGGGCGTTTGGAATATTCACGCAGGGCTTTTGCCACAGTATCGCGGTGCTTCTCCCATTCAAAGCTGTATTTTGAACGGGGAAAGGGTGACGGGTGTTTCCATCATGAAAACGGAACTCGGGTTGGATTGCGGCGACGTGCTTTGCGTAGCGCAGACTCCCCTTTCGGAAACGGAGACCTACGGGGAACTTTCCGAGCGTCTTTCCCTTATCGGTGCCGATTTGATCGTGAAGGCACTCCGCCTTTTGGAAGGGGGAGCATATACTTTGATTCCCCAGTCGGACGAAGGGGTACGCGTTGTACGTAAAATCGATAAAGAACAGGCAAAAATCGATTTTTCCAAGCCTTGCAAGGAAGTCGTCGATCTCATTCGCGGCATGAATCCGTCCCCCGTTGCGTATACCGTACTCGAAGGAAATTCAATCAACGTCTATCGCGCGGAAAGAGCAATCCTTAACGAAGAGGAGAAGGAAGCAATGGAAAACGCCGTTTGCGGCGAAGTGCTTTCCGATCGCCCTAAACGCGGTTTGCTCGTGAAATGCAAAGACGGGGCTGTGAAACTCACCGAAGTGCAGGCTGCCGGCGGTAAAAAAATTTCGGGAAGTGATTTTCTCAACGGCAGAAAAGCTAAGAAGGGACAGGTGTTCGTATGTTAAGCAATCCCGTGTACGATCCCTTTCAAATTTTAACACGCGTCTATTCGGACGGCGCTCACGTCAAACAGGCGATTTCGGAGGTGTATATCGAAGAACAGTACCGCGCGCGTACCGTTCGTATTGTGTACGGGGTGTTGGAAAACGACGGATATCTGGATTTTTGTATCAAACATTACGCGCCGAAAGCTCCCAAGCTTTCCGTGCGTATTTTGCTAAAAATTTCCTTATATATGCTGTTGTATATGGATAAAAAGAGGTATATGGTCACCGATTGCGCCGTTACCCTTTGTAAGAAGTTGGGTAAAAGCGGCGTTTCGGGGTTTGTCAATGCGTTTTTGCGTCGTTTTGACAAGGCGGAAGCGGACGCTGCCATTCCGCAAGGAGTAGAAGGTTGCGCAATCCGTGCGTCCTATCCTCTATATGCCTATAAGCTCTTGAACAGAGAGTACGGCGACAGGGCGCAAGCGATTGCGGAGGCGAGAAGCGCAGGTGTTTCCGTACGATTTGAACGAGGAGAGGAGGAGTATTTGCAAAAACCGCACGTCGCAACTCCTTTTGCCAATAATTATATTTTTGAAAACTTTGTTCGCGACGACGGGTTTGACGAAGGAAAGTATACCTTTCAGTCGGTGGGAAGCATTGCCATTTGCGACGTGGTCGATCCTTGCGAAAGCTTATTGGATTGTTGTGCCGCACCGGGCGGAAAATCTATTCTGCTTTCCAAAAAATGCAAGCAGGTGATCTCCTTCGAACTTCATGCCCACCGCGTAGAATTGATTCGTCAATATAAAATTCGTATGGGTGTGGAAAACGTTGCAGAGACGCAGAAGGACAGTTCCGTGTTCGATTCCGCTTACGAGGAGAAGTTTGACGCCGTTTTATGCGACGCGCCTTGTTCGGGCTTTGGCACGGTGAGCGAAAATCCCGATATCAAGCTTTTCCGAAAATCGGAGGACTTTGCAGGGATCAAAAAGGCGCAGACGGATATTTTATCTACGGTTAGTCGATATGTGAAAAAGGGCGGAACGCTATATTATTCCACTTGTTCGCTGTTTGAATGCGAAAACGATAAAATCGTCGAAAACTTTTTGAAATCGCATCCCGAATACGAGGTGGAAGAAATTGATAGCGCGCTCGTGCATGAAAAGAAAAAATACGGCTTGCAATTTTTGCCCGACACCGCTTACGGGGCAGGATTTTACGTGAGCAAGATAAAGAAGAAATTATGAAAAAAATTCTACAAGATTTGAGCTATGCCGAGCTTGAAGAGCTCGTGCTTTCCATGGGAGAGAAAAAATTCCGTGCAAGACAGCTCTACGAAGGGTTGATGCAGGGCAAGCGAATCGCCGATATCACCTCCCTTTCCAAAACGTTGAAAGAAAAACTCATGGAAGAGTATGAAAACGAGCCAGTGCGTATCAAGGAGACGTTTTTTTCTTCGGACGGAACGGAAAAATATCTTTTTGAATATGCCGACGGGAATCTCGTGGAAGGGGTGCTTATGAAATATAAGTACGGTTTTACACAATGTGTTTCCACGCAGGTAGGTTGTCGTATGGGCTGTAAATTTTGCGCCTCGACCGTACACGGACTCATTCGTAACCTGACGGCGGGAGAGATTCTTTGTCAAATTCTCGTGGTTAACGCCTTGCATAAAAAAGATGCGGTTGGACAAGGAAAAGAGACAAGGGCTGTTACGAACGTCGTTTTGATGGGGAGCGGAGAACCGCTCGATAACTACGACGAAGTGTTGGCTTTTTTACGTAACGTGACGGCGGAAGGGGGCGTTTGCATCAGTGCGCGGAATATCTCTCTTTCCACTTGCGGCATCGTGCCTAAAATGTATCGCTTGGCAGAGGAGGGGATTCCGTTGAATTTGACGGTATCTCTGCATGCGACGGAGGACGGAGAACGTATGCGTACCATGCCCGTTGCGAAGGCGTACAAAATTTCGGAAATTCTGAAAGCGTGCGAATATTATTTTGCCAAGACAGGCAGACGATACTATTTTGAATATACCCTCATCGAGGGAGAAAACTGCGACGAAGAACACGCGAGGGCTTTGATACAACTCTTGAAAGGAAAACCATGCCACGTGAACCTTATCCGTTTGAACGAGGTGAAAGAAAGAACGTTGAAATCGACGAGCGATAAAGACGCCTATCGTTTTTTGGGCTATCTTGAAAGGGGGGGGATTTCGGCGACGTTGCGTCGTCAGATCGGCGTGGACATCGGCGGCGCTTGCGGACAGCTTCGTGCAAGTTATTTGGAAGAAAATCGAGAGAATAGGGCGGAATCGTAACGTCCTTCCCTTCTTTCTATTCGGCGTTTTGAACGATTGCGAACGGGGAACGATTTGTTTACAAAGAGAATAAAACGGAGCTTTTATAACTCCGAGCAGAAATAAACAGGAGAGAAAAGTTATGAAAAAAGTAAAAATTGCACCTTCGATTTTATCGGCTGACTTCTCCAAGATGGGAGAAGAAGTGCGGTCTTTGGAAGAGAGCGGCGCCGATCTTATTCATTGTGACGTCATGGACGGAGTATTTGTCCAAAACATTACTTTCGGCATTAAAATGGTGGAGGATTTGCGCAAGTGCACCACCCTTCCGCTCGATTGTCATTTGATGATCGTGCACCCTGAAAAATACGTGGAACGTTTCGCGAAAGCGGGCGCGGATATCATTACCGTGCATTACGAGGCGTGCAAAGAGAATCTCAAAGAGGTGCTCGCTCTCATTCGATCAACGGGAAAAAAATGCGGCGCCGTAATCAATCCCGATACGCCCGTTGAGGCGATTCAGACGCTTGTGGGATATTGCGATATGGTGCTTGTTATGAGCGTATTCCCGGGGTTTGGCGGACAAAAATTCATCCCTTCCGCGCTCGATAAATTGCGTCAAATTCGTGCGATAATAGACGAGAGCGGCAAGGAAATCGATTTGGAAATCGACGGCGGCGTCAATGCGGAAAACGTAGAAGAAATCAAGGCGGCGGGTGCAAATGTAATTGTTGCGGGAAACGCCGTGTTTAAGGCGGAAGACCGCATGAAAATGATTGCTCGATTGAAGGCGTGATATGGAAAAGGTTAAGAAAAATTTGGATTTTACCGAGGGTAAGGTCTTTGGAAAAATCGTTTTGTTCATTTTGCCTATCATTGCCACCAATCTTTTGCAGGTGCTTTATAACGCTGCGGATATGATGGTCGTCAGTTTGTCGAGCGAACAGAATGCCGTGGGTGCCATCGGTACGACGGGTGCTTTTATCAATTTAATCGTTAACGTATTTATCGGGTTTTCGGTGGGTGCCAATGTCGTCGTTGCCCGTGAAATCGGTTCGAAAGATCGAGAACGGGTGCAAAAAGCCGTACATACCTCCCTTTTGATGGCGGTTACATTTGGAATCGTCGGCATGATTATAGGTTTGCTTATCGCTCGTCCCGTGTTGCGGTTCATGGGCAATACGGGTTCTTTGTTAGAGCTTGCCGTCACCTATACGGATATTTATTTTTGTTGTGTGCCCTTTTTGGCGCTTACCAATTATTTGATTGCGATTTTTCGTGCGAAAGGGGATGCGAAAACGCCGCTTATCGTCTTGATGGCTACGGGCTTACTCAACGTGGGACTCAATCTGTTTTTCGTCCTCGTTACCGGGATGTCCGTGGACGGCGTGGCGCTTGCAACGGGAATCTCAAACGCAGCGTCTTTTGTTATCTTGCTTTGGAAACTTCATCATGATCAAGACGCAACGACTTTTTCTTTTCATAAGCTTACGGTGGATTGGCATTCTTTTCGGGATATCGTTGTAAACGGGCTTCCTGCGGGCCTTCAGGGGGCACTGTTCTCTCTGTCGAATATGTTGATTCAATCTTCCGTCGTGCAAGTGAATAATTCGATCGTACCTTCCGGATCCGACTATCAGCCGATTGTCAACGGAAGTGCGGCGGCGGGAAATTTAGAAAACTTTATTTTTATGGGCATGGATGCCGTTTATCAGGGCGCAATCACCTTTACCAGTCAAAATATGGGTGCGAAAAAGCCTGAACGCATCAAGCGTATTATGTATGCCTGCTTTGGAATTGTGACCATAGTCGGCGTCACGATGTCTGTGACGATGCTGACTTTGGCAAAGCCTCTTTTGAGCCTGTACGGGGTTGTGGACGGCGCGGAGGGAAGTTTGGAATGGTACGCCATGAATGCTGCGTTGACAAGATTGTCCTATATTGCCGCTCCATATTTTCTGTGCGGCATTATGAACGTATGTACAGGCGTTTTGAGGGGAATGGGCAGATCGATCGTTTCCACCGGAATTTCGCTTGTCGGGGCGTGCGTATTCCGCATAATTTGGTTGAAGACGGTGTTTGTCGCATTTCCCACGCTCGACGCGATTTTCGTGTCCTATCCCGTGAGTTGGTTTATCACCATGGTGGTGGCATTCGGCATCATACAAGTGTTGTTGCATAGAATTTTGAAAAGGAAAGGCGTAAATCCCTTGCAACAGCAAGAAATTTCGGCGTGAGGTGCGTATCCGTTTTCTTAAAAAATAAAAGCGAGCTTGTTTTTTCGTGAGAGACAAGCTCGCTTTTTGTTGTAAGCAAAGATCTAAAAATATTTTTCTTGCATTTTGATAACGCAAAAAACCGACTGTTTTCAGTCGGTTCGTAACGTCAGACGTAAAAAGTGCCGATTATTCAGCGTCCGCTTTCTTAAGCGTTCTGATGCATCTTGCACAAACGTAGCCGTTCATTTCCTTGCCGTCTTCCACGTAGGAAATCTTCTGTACGTTTACTTTGAACGTTCTTCTCGTTTTACGGTTGGAGTGGCTGACGTTGT
>CAZRAS010000044.1:0-7314 GCA_964598045.1 uncultured Clostridia bacterium
TTACACGCGCCATTGCCGATCAAGCGCGTACCATTCGTATTCCCGTGCATATGGTAGAAACGATTAACAAGCTCACGCGCGTGCAGAGACTTTTGTTGCAAGAACTCGGTCGTGAACCGACGCCCGAAGAAATTGCAGAGAAGATGGGTGTAACGGAAGAGCGTGTACGCGAAATTCAAAAGATCGCGCAAGATCCCGTGTCTTTGGAAACGCCGATCGGTGAGGAAGAGGATAGCCATTTGGGAGATTTCATCGAAGACGAAAAGACGGCAACTCCCAGCGAATCGGTGGCGTCCATGATGCTTCGCGAACAGTTGTTGGGTGTGTTGGATACCCTTACGCCTCGTGAAGAAAAGGTGTTGCGTCTTCGTTACGGGCTTGACGACGGGAAACCTCGCACGTTGGAAGAAGTGGGCAAGGAATTCAACGTTACGCGTGAACGTATCCGTCAGATCGAAGCCAAAGCAATCCGCAAACTGAAACATCCCTCGCGCAGAAAGCGTTTGGAAGACTTCTTCGAATAATGGGGTACACAAAGCGCATCGACACCCTGTGTAGCTTGCTTTGCAAAACGGACGTGTTTGCGGACGTGGGTTGCGATCATGGGTATTGTACGGAATATATGCTCGAGCACGGACTTTGCGATCATGCGATTTTATCCGACGTCAGCAAGGGGAGTCTTGCCAAGGCGGAAACTTTGCTTGCCCCGTATATTCGGGCGGGGAAGGCGGTCTCGGTGCTCGGCGACGGTTTTTACGGTGTGGATAAAAGCGTGGGACTGGTGCTCATCGCCGGCATGGGCGGATGCGAGATTGTCTCCATTTTGTCGGACGCAAAGTACGGGTTTATGCCCCGAAAATTTGTATTTCAACCTATGCACGACAGCGAAAAACTACGTAGATACATTCTCGAAAACGGCGGATACATCGACAGGGATTACACGTTCGAGGACGGTAAATTTTACGAGGTGATTTGCGGAGGAAACTTGGAGCAAAGGGGACAGATATGTAATGAGTGCCCGTACACGGAAGCCGAGTACGAATTTGGCAGAGAGAATATACGAGATCTTCCCGAGGCGTTTCAAAAGAGATTGCGAAAGCTTATCGGGAATATAGATAAGTATTTGAAGGAACCGAATTTACAAGAGGAAAGCAAACGGAGCTTGCAAGCTCGAAAAGCTCGTTTGGAAGGAGTGTTGCTCGGTGAAATTAAGTAAAATATATCAAGCGGTAGAAAGGATTGCGCCGAAGTCGCTCAGCGACGAATATTGCAGAATGTACGGTGCATACGACAACAGTGGCTTATTGGTAGAGGCTGACGAGGAGATTACGGGTGTATTGTTTACCCTCGATTTGACGAATGCCGCGATCGACGAAGGGTTGGAAAAGGGGTGCAATCTTATTCATACCCATCATCCCGTTATTTACGGGAAAATCGACCATATTTGTACAAGCGACGAGCGGTTGCTCGGAGGCAAGCTCGTGCGTTGTTTGCGTCATGGAATTTCCCTTCTTTCCGCACATCTCAATTTGGACGTCGCCAAGGGCGGCATCGACGAGAGTTTGATGGAGGGGATTGCAAAAACGACGGGGGTAGGTATGTGTTCGCCGACGATTATGCATCCCGTGGAAGAAAGCGGATACGGAAGAGTGTACGAGGTGTTACCCTGTACGCTTAGAGAACTTAGCGTCGGGATGAAGAAAGAGTTTGCCACCGAGCGAATAACGGTATACGGCGACGAGCGCAAGCTCATACGACGCGTGGCAAGCTTTTGCGGCGCAGGCGGCGACGAAGAGGGGGTGGCGTTTGCAAAAAGAACGGGGGCGGACGTCATCGTGTCCGCAGATTTTAAACATCACGTCATCGCGTATGCCGTGGAGGCAGGGTTGTCCGTGATTGCCCTGACGCACTATGCGTCCGAAAATTACGGGGTTAAAAAATATTATGAAAAAATCCGTCGGCAGATAGAAGTTCCGTGTGTGTTCCATACGGATAAAGAACTGCTTTGACGGGAGGAGATAAAATATGTCACAGTTACAGGCTATTTTGAAGTATCAGGAAATCGACACGAAGCTGTATAAGCTGGAAAGAGAGCTTGCCGGCTCGGAAGAGAGAAAAGAGTACGTAAAGTTCAAGAAATTTCTTGAAACGGCGCCCGAGAAATTGGACGCCATGGAAGTGAAGGCGAACGCTTTGAAGACGGAAGCTGCCGAAATTACCAAAAAGTATGAAAAAGCGGAAGGAACGTTGAAAGATTTCGAGCATTTGGATGAGCTTGTCACGGACGGCGCCGACATCGCTTTTTATAAAAAGAACGTGCAGGCGATCGTCGAACAGCTGAAAAAATTGAAGGCTGATTTGACAACGCTTATCAACAATATTAAAGCGGTAGACAGCGAATATCAGAAGTTGAAGAAGCAGGTTATTTCCGCACAGAAACAGTATGCGGAAGCGGCTGAAAAGTACAAAGCCGTAAAAACGTTGAAGGACGAAGAAAAGAAAGAGATCGAAAAGGTGCTTGCGGACTTGAGAAAAGAAGTGCCGGAGGAACTGATGACGATCTATCAAACGAAACGTAAGGAGAGAATTTTCCCTGTCGTAGGCGAAATTGCGGGCAATCGTTGTCCGTTTTGCAGCATGGAACCGCCTTTGGCTGCGAGAAGCAAACTTTCGGGAGGCGGCAGAATCGAGTGTGACAACTGCCATAGAATTATCTTCGGTAATTGATTTTTTTAAAACCGCGATCTTTCCGTGCCGATGAAAAAGTTTGCGCTGTGAAGTAAAAAAATATGATTAAATTTGAAATCGCGGCACTTTTTGTTTGTGCACGGCATAGAATATATCGTGCAGAAAATCGTTGCAAAAATTCATTTGGGAAACATACGGTACAACGCCGAGCAATTCTCGGCGTTGACGGGTGCTCGTCTGTGCGCTGTCGTGAAAGCGAACGCGTACGGACACGGCTCGGAAGAAGTCGTCAACGCTCTTTCGGGCGTTGCGGATTGTTTTGCAGTGGCACTTCTTGAGGAAGGGATTGCCATACGCGGGGCGGCTTGCGGAAAAGACGTGCTCGTATTTACCCCTCCGACGAACGAGGAGGAGGGATATCATCTGGCGGCGAATGGCTTTATCGCCACCGTTGACGGATTGTATACAGCAAAACTTTTATCCAAAGTGTGCGCCAAGTATCATTTGCCTTTGCGCGTGCATTTGAAAGTGAATACGGGCATGAACCGTTATGGCATGAACGGGAGTATGCTCGGCAAGGTGTGTACGTTTTTGCGGTGCGATTGGTATATTACGGTGACGGGAATTTATTCCCATCTCTATACGCATTCGCGCGAACTGTCCGAGGGACAGCGAGTGTTGTTTGTGAAGATGCTGAGCATCTGCAAACGATATTTTCCCAACGTCATCGCACACCTGGGTGCTACGTATGGCGCGCTTCAAGGGAAAGAGTACGCCTTCGATATGGTGAGGATCGGCATCGGATTATACGGATATTTGCCCTGTTCGACGGAAAAACTTTCTCTCAAAAAGGGGATGAGCACGTATGCGAAGTCGGTGTTTAGCCGCACGTATTCTTTCGGGGGCGTCGGATATGGCGACGTAAAAAAAGAAAAGGGAACGAAGCTTACCCTCTGTCGTGTCGGTTATGCGGACGGCGTGTTGCGAAATCGAAAAAACGGCGTTGAAAATTTTAACAAAAACGCAAACGAACTTTGCATGGACGTCTGCATTCGAGAGGAACGTATTGCCCGTGGGAAATATTTGCCTATTTTGACGGACGCCGAGGAAATCGCAAGAGAGACGGGTACGATCGTCTATGAAGTTTTGTGTGCGGCGACTCGTCGTGCGGAATTCGTCTATGACGATTCGATCTTTCCTTCCGAGGACGGATAGGCGTGCGTAAAAAACAAGCCGTCGGATAGGCGTGGGAAAGCATGACGGGACAAGCAGTTCTTTCCCGCTTATGAAGAGTGAAACATATTGCTGAAAAATGCCCGAAATCATGAGGGCAAGTCATTATATACGTGGAGAAAAAGCCATGAGAATCATCGGTGGAAAATACAAAAGCCGCGTGCTTGCGGAGTTTAAGGGGGAGGAAGTTCGTCCTACGTCCGACAGGGCACGCGAGGCATTGTTTAATATGTTGGCGTTGCAAATATACGGTACGCGCGTACTCGATCTTTTTTCGGGGAGCGGCGCGTTGGGGTTGGAGGCACTCTCACGCGGAAGTGCGGAAGCGGTGTTTAACGATTGTTCCAAGGATAGCATCGCCATTTTGAAAAAAAATCTCCTTGCTTTGAAGATCCCCGTCAACGGAGATGAGGTCAAGGTGTATACGATGGATTATCTCGCTTGTTTGGAAAGTGTGCACGGACAATTCGACGTGATTTTTATCGATCCGCCTTACCGTTTTGACTACGGTGTGAAAGCACTTGAAAAAATTGCGGAGAAAGGCTTACTGTCTTCAAACGGAGTGGCTGTATACGAACGCGATCGCCCCTTCGAAGGGGAAATCGCAGGGTTGCAAAAGTACGACGAGCGAAAATACGGCAAGGCGTATTTGACCTTTTTTAAGAGGGGGTAAGTATGGACGGGAAAAGAAAATGTATTTTCGCTGGAACATTCGATCCGCCCACGCTGGGACATAAAGCGTTGATAGAAGGGTGCAAAGTGCTTTTCGACGAAGTGGTTGTGGCGCTCCTTGTTAATCCGGGCAAATCTCCGTATTTTAGTTTGGAACAACGTAAAGAGATGCTTCGATTGACGATCGGGAATACGGATAGTGTTCGGATTCTCTCGACGACGGGTACGGTGGCGGAGTTGCTCGAGCGGGAAAATACCAAGTTTTATGTGCGCGGCATTCGTAATTCCATCGACCTCGATTATGAAAATGCGAATTTTTACGCAAGTAAAAAGTTGGACAAGGAGATTATGGCAATATATATTCCCTGTCCGCAGGAGTTGTTGCATGTCAGCTCGTCCATGGTGCGCAGCAGTTTGCGATTCGGAACGCCCATCGACGAATACGTAACTAAAGAAGTGAAAGAATATATAGAAAGGAACCAAAGAGAAAGGAGCTGTTGATATGCTGGAAAAACAAAACTACATTCCGGAACCTGAGGAATTTATTGCGGAAAAACCGTTGACGCCTGCGTTGCAAGCGATTAAGAAGGCTCGCGATGAGGAAATTCGAGACGTCATTGCGGGCAGGACGAAAAAAATGTTGGTGGTCATAGGCCCTTGCTCCGCACACGAGCCTGCACCTACGTTGGAATATATTTCTCGTCTCGGAAAACTTAACGAGAAGGTGAAAAACGAACTTGTCATCGTGCCGAGAATTTATACGAACAAACCTCGTACCAAGGGGGTCGGATACAAGGGAATGTTTTTGCAGCCCGATCCCGAGGGGATGGCGGATATCGTACGCGGTATACGCAGCATCCGCGCTTTGCATTTGGCTGCTATGAACGAATCCGGGTTGACTTCGGCGGACGAGATGCTCTATCCTGAAAACACGCCCTACGTCGAAGACCTTTTGTCCTATCACGCGGTGGGGGCAAGAAGCGTCGAGGATCAGCTCCATCGTCAGGTGGCGAGCGGCATCGACGCGCCCGTGGGAATGAAGAACCCGATGAGCGGCAATATTTTGGCGTTGCTCAATTCCATTTTTGCGGCGCAAAGTCCACAGATCTTTAAGTATCGCAATTATCAGGTTAGCTCGGACGGGAATGCCTATGCACACGCTATTTTGCGAGGCGGTGTAGACGGATCGGGGGCGGACGTGCCCAACTTCCATTACGAGACGGTTATGCAGCTTGCCGAGCTGTATAAAGGAAGTAAGTTGCAAAATCCTGCCATCGTCATCGATTGCAATCATTCCAATTCGGGTAAGCAATTCAAACAACAAATTCGTATCGCGCACGAAGTGATGGAAAATCGTCGCTTTGACGAGGAATTCAAGAATATCGTCAAGGGCTTTATGATCGAGAGCTTCTTGGTGGAAGGCAATCAAAAACACGACGAAGTGTTTGGAAAATCCATCACCGATCCTTGTTTGGGGTGGGAGGACACCGAACGTCTTCTTTGCGACATCGCAGAACAGGTGTAAGGGGGGACGTGGTATGAAGATTGCGTTTTTAGGTCCTGAAGGTAGTTATTCGCACTTGGCTGCGAAAGCGTTTTTGCAGACGGAGGGTGCAGGAAAATCCACACCGGGCAATTGGAACGAATGTATTCCTTTTCGTAATTTTCCCGAGGTTCTCGACGCGGTGGCATACGGCAGAGTGGACGCGGCGGCGGTGCCGATTGAAAACAGCTTGCAGGGAGGCGTTTCGCAAAATCTCGATCTTTTGCAAGATTCCGAAGATTTATACGCCGTTAAGGAGTACGTGCTTTCCATTGAACACCGTTTGGTGTATAAGGAAGGGGTTGCGCTGAATGAAATCGGCAGGGTATATTCCCATCGTCAGGCGCTCGATCAATGTTCGAGATTTTTGGATAGAGAAATGCCCTTTGCTTCCCTTCGTGAAACGGAATCGACGGCGTTCGGTTTGACCAAAGCCATGGAGGACGATTCGGGGAAAAGCGCGGCGATCGTCGGTTCGCACGTGGTGCGTCTGCGTAACGGGTTTGTGATGGGCGAAGAATGTATTTCCGACGAGAAACGCAATTTCACCCATTTCTTGCTGGTGAAAAAGGGACAGGAATGTTTGCCTGCGCATAGCAATAGAATTTTTTTCTCGGCGGTATGTCCGCATAGAAAGGGGAGCTTGGTTGAGCTTTTGCAGGTGATTGCACAATATGATATCAACATGACGAAAATCGAAAGCCGTCCCGTGAAGGGGCGTCCCGGAAATTTCCGTTTCTTTATCGAGGCGGATTGCGACGTCGGTTGCGAGAAAGTGCAAGAGATGCTTTCCGCCATTCGTAAGAACACGTTGGAGTGTAAACTTCTCGGTGCTTACGAGGCAGGAAAGTAAAGTAAAGATCTTTTATGTCGACGACGTTGATCCGAAGGCGAGATTTGATTTTTACGATAAAATCGATACGGTTTGCTCAGAAAACAGATTTGTTTTCTGTCGAAAAAATAAAGAAGTAAAGAAAAACGATGGATTTATTTGATTTTAACAATAACGAAGAAAAGGCGAAACCGCTTGCCGAGCGTATGCGTGCCAACTCCTTAGAAGAGTTTATCGGACAGAAGCATATCGTAGCGGAAGGTTCTCTGTTGCGCCGAGCGATTGCGAGCGATCGTTTGGGTAGTTGCATTTTTTGGGGACCTCCCGGATGCGGCAAGACGACGCT